>CAYNUV010000469.1:0-2901 GCA_964400245.1 uncultured Ignavibacteriaceae bacterium | reverse complement strand
TGTATCTGAAAAGAGTTATTACCAAACAGTTAAGATGATTTATTTGAAATGATTTTCTTAAACCCTCCCTTTCAAAAAGGGAGGGAAAACTTAGAGGGTTTATATTCATCAAACCATGAACAATTATCCTGACTTATTTAACTACTTCTATTCTTATTCTTCTTCCTAATGTTCTGGCATAACGACCAAGTGTAGAAAGCTTTATATCTTCAGAATGATTTTCGATCCTTGATATGACAGATTTTTTTGTTTTTAATTTCTTTGCTAATTCTTCTTGAGTTAATCCGGATTCTTCACGCAATTGTTTAAGTAAAACACCTATCTTAAAATGCTGATAACCAATATCATAATTTTCTGCAAACTCGGCATCTTCTTTTTTCCTTCGTGCAACATATTTTTTCAAATCGCTCATTTCATTTCTTCCTTTCGTAGTAGCTTCGTTTTCTTTCCTCTGCTATTTTAATTTCATTTATTGGTGTTTTTTGTGTTTTCTTCACAATCCATTTGTTATTATAAAATTTCCACTATGCTCCAAAAAACCTAATAATCTAAAAATATCTCCAGAAAAAAATTATTCTGATTTCCCAAATGTCATCTGTGCCTTTTAATTTCTTAAAATATTGTTTAGGAACAATCGAAGTATTTTCAAAAAGTTCTAAGACCCAAGTAATTTTTTTAGCTTGTTTTCCAGTAAGAGAATCAAGGGAATTCCTTAGCTGGATATTTTCCAGATTCTAATTGATAAAAATTTACTTCCCGCATAAGTGCAAAGTTAGCATAAAAGCTAACCCGAATCAATCGAAAAGCTTAGTGAAACGAAGTAAGGCAAACCGGTTTTTATGATGAGATCTGGAATGCAAACAATTTTTCTTCCGGAGTTTATTATGTAAGGATGAATGCTGAGTCGCTTGTTTCAGATATGAGCTATTACCAAACAGTTAAGATGATTTATTTGAAATGATTTTTAATGCCGACTGCAAAACCGTTTACTCACATTTGGTGGACTGTTGACTTAATTTGCTTTATATTGCATTTATTTGAAATATGCTTTTAACTCTCTTGATAATGAACCAAATGTTGCATTGATTATATTTTTAGGAAAAGGGATATAGACCAATCCGTGAATATTACTTGGAATATTAGTTCCTTCTTCATAAAGAAGACATACTTTATCAAGTCCATATTTCCCTTGGAAAAATCCTATTTCGTGCATTACATTTTCTCTTGCTCTTATTTCTTCGTCAGAAATTAAATCATCACCAGTCATTACAACCACAGAATAAGAACATTTATCAGATTCTTCATTTAGTTTTTGTAAAACAGTTCTTCCTTTATTTGGCTCTTGTGCAAGTTCAAGTGTATCTATTTCTAAATCTTTTTCAATATAATTTTGAACTTGCAACCAATCTTTACTCGAACCGTGACTTATAAATATTCTCGGAGGATTTTCAATTACTTTTGAATCAGTCGCTGTAAATTGAGCATTTAATTCAAAGATATAATCAATATCTCTTTGCAAAGTTTCTAAAAATGATCTATCAATCGAACCTCCCTCAGAAGGTTCAGGCATTTTTCTTTCAGGTAAATCAGAATAAAGTTCAGGTATTAATTTTTTTAAGGATTCTGACAATTTAGAATAACTGTTAAAAATTTCTTGAACGACTTCTGGTCTAAAATTAAGGATCAATCTTTGACGATTACCTTGAAGACCCAAAAGTGAATCAAGAGATTTATAAGTGCCAGCTAATTTTGCAAAGACGATAGATTTATTTTCCATAGAAACCTAATATTTGTTGACATAAAACGACGTTTTGCCTAAGCCAAAGCCCAGAACAGCAATGCTACATTTATTTTTAATTAGAACAAAACTTTCATTTACAAACTAGGTTAAACAAAAAAGCTGAAACGGAAGATTAAATTTTTAAATTGCACAAACGCCAAATGCGAAAACGCTGTCGCCTTGAACCACTGGTTAGTGTGCATTTACGTACTTATGAGTTTTTTATAAGATTTATTTATCAAACTCAAAATCCATTCTACTTCAGAACCATTTGCAACAAAACATTCTATATCTCCCATTCCCCAATGACCTATCTTAGAAACATCACGAACTTTTAAGGTTTCTTCTTCTGATAAATCCGCTGGTTCTAAATTTATCCACATTTTCAAACCAGATTTTAATCCACAGATTTGGCAAAAACTTTTTGTGTTGGCGAGCAAATTGATATATCTTTTTGTCGGTTTCTCTGAAAAATTTAATCCTACTTTCTTTAGTTCTTTAATCAATCTCAAATATTGTTCAAAGCTTTCATTCCATCTGCCATCTCTAAATTGGTTTTCAATAGTCCAATTAGTTTCTTCATCATTATTTTCATCTTGAGCGTCATTCACAAAAGCTGTTTCGTGTAAGTCTGTGTTAATATTTAAAGAGAACTGTTTTAAAGCCATTTCAATATCATCTTCGCCAAATTTGTGCCCTAATATTTCTTTCACAGCTTCATTTACTAATCGAATAAACTTCTTATCTGATGACTGAATTAATTTTTCTACCGCTTTTTTAACTGTTGTAAATAATGAAATATTTCTTGAATAGTTTAGTAGAAGATCCTTTTCAAAAGACTTTTTACTTAGTTTTTCTATTACTTCTTCATCCACATTATCTGAAAGAGTAAATTCTTGAAGCAACTTATCTTTGCCAATTCCTTTTAGCTCAGAATAATATATTTTATAAGTGTCTCCATTAGTTATTATTAATAATGGAATACCTCTATTAGCAGAATAGTTTAATTTTTCCATAATCATTTTGTTGTCAGAAAGTGAGTTTGAGAGATGCTTTGCTTCAACCAGTATTTTTGGGATTTTGTTTATGTAGAAGCAATAATCTGTTCTTTTACCAGCATC
>CAYNUV010000468.1:0-2914 GCA_964400245.1 uncultured Ignavibacteriaceae bacterium | reverse complement strand
TTTTATTCCTATATTGTTAGCCGTTTATATAAAGATGTTGAACAGCTTGAACTGAGGGTAATTTTTATCAGGCACCCTGATGAAAAGATGAATGTAAAAATGCGAGTTGATGAAACAAAGGAAATTAAAAACACAATTAAGAATATGGTTTCCGAAACAAGAAACGGATTGTTCAACAAAAATCTTTCTCATTGTTCAAAGTGTATTTTTTCAATTAATCATAGTCGTTGTATAGTTAATTAGGAAACACAAGGAAAATTATGCGTAAAATTGTTTCACAGATCAGGGATATAGATCAAATAGAAAAAGAATTGCTTAATAATCATTCAGGTGTTCTTGCATTGAACATTAAAGATGAAAAAGTGATGCAGCTTGCAACAACATTCCTTTACCAGGATAAAAATGTTTTCTTCTTTCTTGAAGATAAAGATGAGTTTGAGAACATTAACTTCGAATCAACTGTCAGCTTTACAATAGTAAAAAATGATAAGACAAAGAAAAGCCATAAACCGGATTTCAATCCTACTTACAGCATATTTTCGATTTCTGTTGCAGGTACATTAAAAATAGTTGATGATGAAAAATTATTGCCCACCTTGAAGAAAAATTATCTGAAGAAATATTCTTCAAGAACTGATGAAAGAGAAAAATCTCCGAAGTTAGCCCATGTATTTTTTATTGATACCGAAGAAATCCAGGCTTTTGAAGAAATGGGAGGATAAAAGATGGAAGATGTTAAATGGAAGATGGAGAAACATCCATTTTATATTCATTCATTCACCCTTTCATTCATTTGCTCATACATCAATATTAGTGGATAACAATGCTTAATTATGTCTGGGTATCTTTACTTTTTCTCGGAATAATTGCTGCAGTTACTACTGATTTTATTGAACAGAGAAATAACAAATACAGAAATGGGGCAAAGCTTTCAGCTACAATTGAGTTTTCAGAAACCTATAATACAACTCAACAAAAAACTTATGATGTGAAGCTGTCAGTTGAAAAGTCTGTATTCAATTCTTTTTATAATGATAGTATTAAGAGCAACATTTTTCTTCCTGCAAAATTATCGTTCAATCCTTCTGAAAATAAAAAAGTAATTTTCTTCAAAATAAATGATGAAAGCCCAAAAATCTGGAATGAGATTGCATCTGCATCAGGTAATGATGATGATATTACGGCTAACCTTTCAGCATTTCAAACTACTTCTGATTCAACATCATCAGCAAAATTAATTCTGGAAGAAGTTTCCTTTCTCAAAATGAAGGGAATTACAAACGCCGTTATTGATTATGCTAAAACCGCCGTAAATATTGCTTTAGGCTTAATAGGAATTATGGCTTTATGGCTCGGTGTTATGAAAGTAGCACAGGAAGCTGGTTTAATAAAAATAATTGCAAATCTTCTTAAGCCTTTCACAAAAAAATTATTTCCCGATGTTCCATCAGATCATCCTGCAATGGGCTCCATGATTATGAATATATCCGCAAACATGCTGGGATTGGGAAATGCCGCAACTCCATTTGGACTTAAAGCGATGGAAGAGCTTGATAAGCTTAATCCAAATAAAGGAACAGCGACCAACGCAATGGTTACTTTTCTGGCAATCAATACGGCAGGACTTACTTTAATTCCTGCAACAGCAATTGCAGTGCGTGCTGCAGCCGGAAGCTCTGACCCGGCAATAATTATCGGGACATCTTTGTTTGGTGCTTTTTGTGCAACAGTAACCGGAATTTTAGCAGCAAAGGTTCTGGAAAAATTTCCGATCCCTAAAAAGGATTTTTCAGGATGGATAAAAAGTAACAGTAAACTTTTCTTTATACTGATTGGAATTATTTTAGCATTGGCTTTAATATTCTTTACAGGTGCTGGAAAAGCTATCACACAAGTCTTTACATTTGTTAATCCCGATACTTTTAAAGGAATAATCAGCATCATCTCTATAATTGCTATACCCTTGTTGATTTTTCTTTTTATCGGGTACGGTTTAATTAAAAAAGTAAAAGTTTACGAGCAGTTTGTAGAAGGAGCCAAAGAAGGATTTAACATTGCTGTAAGAATAATTCCTTACCTTGTCGCAATGTTAATGGCAATTGGAATTTTCAGGGCAGGCGGTGGAATGGATTTGCTTGCGGATATTCTCCGTCCTGTAACTGATTTAATTGGAATGCCCGCAGAAGCATTACCAATGGCTTTGATGCGTCCTTTATCAGGCAGCGGCTCACTTGGAATAATGGCAGAGATATTTTCTGTTCATGGTGCAGACTCATTTATTGGAATTCTTGTCTCAACATTTTATGGAAGTACCGAAACAACTTTCTATGTGCTTGCAGTTTATTTTGGTGCTGTTAATATTAAGAATACAAGGCACGCATTGCCTGCCGGCTTGCTTGCTGATTTAGCAGGAATGCTTGGTGCATTATTTATAGTTAAACTTTTGTTTGGTTAAATGAAAGTATTTGTAACGAGACAAATTTCTGAAAAAGCGATTGATCTTTTAAAGAAAGAAAAAATAAAGTTTGGTGTTTATAAAAAAAATAAAACAATTCCACGAAAAGAGCTTATTAACAGTATTAAAGATGCTGATGGAATAGTTTCATTGCTTACAGAGAAATTTGATAGGGAGCTGATTGATCAAATTCCAAAATGTAAAGTAATTGCAAATGTTGCTGTTGGGTATAACAATATTGATATAGAGTATGCTATAGAAAAAAATATAATTGTAACAAACACACCCGATGTTCTCACTGATTCGACTGCTGATCTTACCGTTGCTTTAATTCTTGCCTGTGCAAGAAGATTATATGAAGGGGAAGTGATGGTAAGAAACAGAAAGTATAAAGGATGGAAACCTGATCTTCTTCTTGGTGTTGAACGAGCTATCGACCACGAGCTTCGCGAGCGGGCT
>CAYNUV010000467.1:0-2920 GCA_964400245.1 uncultured Ignavibacteriaceae bacterium | reverse complement strand
TCTAAGGATAATTTCTTTTGATGTCGAATTCAGAGATGCTGTAACGTTCTGCATTTCTGACGTGGTAGCAACGCCACGATAAACTAATGTAGGCATAAACGCCTGAACCGGTTCGGGCTTAATTGGAAAATAAAACCATGAAACCCGAAATAAAAATGGAGATTAGAATTGATTTAGCTAAAGTTATTTTGGCTTTAGCAGTTCTTATATCTCTGTTACGGTAAAAAGCTGGGTGAGCATTAAAACCGCTCACCCATTTATTAAAAATGGGCACTATCCCGTGTGCATTTAAACACGTCATTGCAATATATCAAACAACAAAAAAACAGGAGAACCTTAAAATGTCAGATTCAGATGTTACAAATATGTTAGGTGGTGTTATTCGTGAAGTAAAATCAATCGCTCTCGAACAACATCAAACAAACCAAAATCTTAAAGACCTGGTACACGTGTTAAAAGAAATCAGTGCTCACTTGAAGGCTTTAGCCCTCAAGAAATAAGTTTTTGCTTATATATCTCGTCCTGACAATCCATAAGGAGATTTCGGGCCTCTTCTATTGTAAGCCCTTGTAAGAGCTTTACAATTTTTTGGATTTTTTCTTTTTTCCTTAGTGTGTTATTTTTCATAAATCTTTCAAATTAGGACACTACCAAATCTTTGTATGAATGATTAGCATCTGTCATTATAAATGCCGATGGATCAACATTATCTCTTACAGGTTTACAAAGTGATTCTTTTGTTACATCATCAACCATTACTGTTTTAATTCTTCCGCCTCTTTCAATCATTCCCAATAAAACATTTTTACCTTTGTGTCCGCCTTTTCTATATTCAGGTTTAACTTTCCAACCTAAAAAAGCTTCGTCTATCTCAACATATCCTTTGAGTTTATTGTTTTCTGTTTTCGTTTCTAAAACGTATCTTATTCTTTGCAACATAAACCAAGCTGTCTTTTGTGTTACTTTTATATCTCTGCTTAATTGAAGTGATGAAATTCCTTTTTTGTGTGAACTTAAAATGAATATTGCAAAGAACCATTTACGCAAAGGTATTGCCGAATCCTCAAACATAGTTCCAACCTTAACAGTAAATTGTTTTCTACACTTTGCACACTTCAATAATCTACCGTCCCGAATACGGTAAATCTTCTCATCAAATCCACAATGAACACACTTTATTTTGTTTCCCCAACGAGCTTGTATTAAATAATTTCTGCAAGTCTTTTCATCTGGGAAGGCAGTTGAACAATCCAGTAAATTTGTTAATTCCATTCTTTAACCTCTTAAATCTTAGGTTAAATTTATGGAATTTATTTTGGTTTGTCAAGTGCCTAAAATAATTTATTTAACTCGTTTTTAAGGCTTTATTTACCTAAATTCAAAGAACAAAAATTTTAAAAAAAATATGGGCTTTTTGACAAGAGACAGATTAAAATCACTATTAAAGTGGTTGCCACAAACGATACTTGTTGTATTAAGCTTTCTTGTATCTCAGTTAAACGATTCACATTTTGACGAAGTCCAGAGAGCAATCCCTTATAAATGGATATTGATATTATTGACGTTATCAATATTATTGATAATATATTCATTTGTTTATCATAAGGCTTTCCCGAACACGGGAGAGAAAGAAAAGGCTTTAGATAAAAGCCACAAAAATATTATGGAAAATCTCTCTTTTGATGAGAGAAAGATTCTCACGTCTTTCCTTAAACCCCAACCCACTAAATTTTTGAAACTTCCAATGAACGAAACAACAACAAACCTAAAAAGAAACGAGGTGATTTATTCACCATTTCACGAAATAAAATCTCAGGTCTTTATGAAAGACGACATATATACTTTTCATATTTCAGAATGGGCTTGGGAATATATCAACAAAAACAAAAGACAATTTTCTTGAATTATAAAAAACTTTCATTTTTTAGCTATATTTGCGTGGTGTGTCAAGTAAATAGTCACCAATTACTTGGACACAAGGACGCATCATTCCTCACTTTTCAGGGGGTGGGTATGTTGCCTTAAAATACTCCCCCTCCCCGTCTGTACCTATTTTTTCTTCGTCCATTCGTCCAGATTCAGGATTGTAGAGCATGAAGCTCCTTTCTGACCCTGATTTCCTCTGCTCATAATTCAGTCCCTTCAGCTTAGCATACAATTTAACCCAGCTTGTAAAGGTCTTTTGATGTAGCTTGCTATAATCGGGATACATCTCGATGAACTTTTGATGCTGGTCTTTTTTATCATACAGCTTTCCGTGTTCAATATCCTCCATAAACTCGACAAACTCTTCTGCTGTAGATTCAACAAGCTTTTTATGGTCAACATTCACTCTCTCATAATCAACAAGCCCGTTCTGTAAATAATACAGTTCACATTGGATCATAAAATTAAAGAAGCTGTTCCATTCATCTTCATTCCAATCATCGAAGAACCTTTTCCCGTACTCCATTTCCGGAGTATATCTGATGTTAAAGTAATCTGAAAATTCAAGGATG
Organism: uncultured Ignavibacteriaceae bacterium; assembly: GCA_964400245.1. Lineage (GTDB taxonomy): Bacteria > Bacteroidota > Ignavibacteria > Ignavibacteriales > Ignavibacteriaceae > RBG-16-34-14. Next base: position 422 of record CAYNUV010000467.1, on the reverse strand, counting down.
AACTGCCTTCTCAATGTTGATTCATCAACTCCCCTAATTGTATAATTTGTCGAAAGCAAAATCTTTGGTGCGTACTTAAAGTCAACAATTGTTTCATCTTTGTGCTTCTTTTCAAAAGCCATATTATCGGTTATTGCGGTAAATAACATTTCAAAAGGGAATCCTTTGCTTAGGTCGTTAAACTCGATTATGTTAGTGCCTGGTTCATACGACTGAAAAGAAAATCTATCGAATTTAAACCCCTTACCAGGTATCCTTAACGATTGACGTACTCTTGAAATTGCATTGCCAAGTAGACTCTTTCCACATCCCCCATTTGCTCCATCATCAATTTTTTCATCCATAAAAATTATAGCTTTTGCATTCGCAGGATCTTTATATCCGTGTAGAAGAAAGCCGATAACACTTACAGAAGCATTAAA
>CAYNUV010000466.1:0-2925 GCA_964400245.1 uncultured Ignavibacteriaceae bacterium | reverse complement strand
TTAAAGAAACAATTTTTTTATGCCCCGCTGGTTAAAAATATCAATAGCAGTTACAGTTTCGATTATAATTCTAATTATCGCTGCAGGTTTTGTTTTCCATAATATGCTTACCGCTTCTCTTCCTGAGTATGAAGGTGAAATAATAGTCCCAGGTTTATCAGCAAAAGTTGAGATTTACAGAGACAGCATGGCTGTTCCTTACATCTTAGCAAAGAATGAAGAAGATGCAGCATTTGCACTCGGTTTTATTCATGCACAGGAAAGATTATTCCAGATGGATTTGATTCGCAGAGCTGGTGCAGGAAGGTTGAGTGAAATTTTAGGAGCGGATGCACTTATTTTTGATAAAATGTTAAGGATTGCCGGAATTAAAAAGACATCAGAAAAAATTCTTACTCACGTAAAACCGGAAGTATTAAAATTACTTGAAGCATATTCATCCGGAGTTAATCAGTATATAAAAAAAGTTAAAGGAAATTACCCGGTTGAATTTGATGTGTTGGATTATGATCCTTATGAATGGAAACCGGTTGACTGCGCAATAATTTCTAGAATGATGGCATGGGAATTAAACATAAGCTGGTGGGCGGATATTTCTTTTACTCATCTTGTACAAAAACTTGGAGAAGAAAAAGTAAAGCAAATACTTCCTGATTGGGATGAGAATGCACCTTATATAATTCCGCCTGAAATAAAATCTTACCCTAAGCTTAACACAAATCTTATTGAAACAGATAAAAGCCTGAGAAGATTATTAGGGATTAATGGAACGCATATAGGTTCAAACAATTGGGTTGTTGACAGCAATTTATCTGTTTCCGGTAAACCAATTATTGCTAATGATCCTCATCTTGCTTTTAGTGCACCGGGAAGATGGTTTGCAGTTGTGATTAGAGCAGGCAACTGGAATGTTGAAGGTATAACACTTCCGGGAATTCCTGCTGTTGTTATTGGTAAGAACAAAAATATCTCCTGGACATTAACAAATATCATGCTTGATGATGCAGACTTTTATATTGAGAAGCTGGATTCAACCGGAAAGAAATATCTTCTGAATAATACTTGGAAGGATTTAAAATTCTCTGAAGAGATTATTAAAGTAAAAGATTCTCTTGATGTAAAATTAAAAATAAGAAGTACACACAGAGGCCCATTGATTTCCGATATTCATCCATACTCATTTATTTTTCCTGATGATGAGTTAAATAAAATTGCACTCAGTATGAAATGGGTGGGTATGGAAGTTACTGAAGAATTAAATTCTTATTATCTCCTAAACCGTGCAGGAAACTGGAATGAGTTTAAAGAAGCTGTAAGTTTATTTGGGATTCCCGGACAAAATTTTGTTTATGCTGATGTTTCAGGAAATATCGGCTATATTTTTGGAGGTAAGCTTCCTAAAAGGGAATCAACATCACCAACTTTTGTGTTTGATGGAACAACTGATAAATATGATTGGAAGGGTTATGTTGACCGTTCAGAAATTCCGGCTCTATTCAATCCTCCCCAAAGATTTATTGCTACTGCAAACAATAAAACATTAAAGAACTTTAAATATCATATTTCAAATCTCTGGGAACCATCTTCACGAATAGAAAGAATTACTCAGCTTCTTACAAGCAAGCAAAAACATTCTGTTGATGATTATATGAAGTACCAGGTTGACCAGGTTTCACCTTACGCAAAAAAGATTTCAGGATATATTCTTTTTGCATTTAATAATGTTAAGGTTAAAGATAAAAATCTTTCTCTCGCTTTAGAGCTTTTTAAAGATTGGGATTACGAGATGAATGAATTCAGCCAGGTTCCAACTATTTACTCAATGTTTTATAAGTATCTGCTTAAAAATACTTTTTATGATGAGCTTGGAGATGATCTTTATAACAAATTTATTTTTGTTTCCAATGTTCCTTACAGAAGCATTTTAAAAATACTTGAGGATAAACTTCATCCATGGTTTAATAATATTGAAACTTCCCAGACTGAAGACAAGGATTATATTATCCGGAAGAGTTTGGTTGATGCTTTAACGGAACTGGAAAATATTTTTGGAAAAGAAATAAAAGATTGGCAATGGGGAAAGCTTCATACAGTAACACATAAGCATACATTCACCGGACAATTTTCACTACTTGATATGTATATTGATATCGGTCCATTTCCTATCGGCGGCGATGGTACAACAATTTTCAATACCGAATATCCTTTCCATGAAGGATTAGGAAATTACCCGCGGTTTAACCATAAGCCTTTTGAAGATATACTTGGCCCTTCAATGCGGTACATATTTGATTTCGCAAAACCTAATGAGTTTTATTTAATTCTTACAACAGGTGAATCCGGCAACGTAATGAGCGATCATTACAAAGATATGACTGAAATGTGGTTGAGAGGAAAGTATATGAAGATTAAAACTGATGAACAATCAATAAGGAGGAACAAAACTTTGTTAAGACTTACTCCGGGACAATAGGTCAAAAGTCAAAATGAGAATGATTTTAATTTTTTTTTGAATTTTGACTTTAATTGTAATGATTTAATTTTAGGCTTAAATTTGAATTTCAAATTAAAAGATAAGTATGAAAGTAATTGATCATTTGGCGAAAGCCAAAGAACCATTGATAAGTTTTGAATTAATTCCACCCAAAAGAGGTGGTGATTTTTTTAGTCTTCTTTCTGTAATTGATGATATCTCGAAGTACAAACCTCCGTTTATAGATATAACGAGTCATTCAGCAGAAATTATGTATGAAGAAACTTCCAAAGGGATAAAAAAAATTATTAAAAGAAAAAGACCGGGAACTCTCGGCATCTGTGCGTTAATCCAGAATAAATATAACATTGATGCAGTTCCGCATATTCTTACAAACGGATTTACCAGGGAAGAGACGGAAGATTTTTTAATTGAACTGAATTATCTTGGAA
>CAYNUV010000465.1:0-2943 GCA_964400245.1 uncultured Ignavibacteriaceae bacterium | reverse complement strand
AACCTCCCTCTCCTTAATAAGGAGAGGGATTGAGGGTGAGGTCAAAATAAAAACAAATTTTTAGTTTCATTAAATCAAATAATAAAGTATAGTTAGTCCTATGAAAAAAAATATTTTACTTTTAGTACTCTTTGTTTTTCCTCTATCTTTTGCTCAAATAAACTTTGATGATTATTTTCTTAATAAATCTTTACGGATTGATTATTATCATTTTGGCGATTGGCAAAGTGATTCTTACGCAATTGATGAATTAATTGAAGAACCTTATTGGGGTGGTTCAAAGAAAAATCTTTTGGATATTTTTAACTATGGTGATTATATGGTTAAAGTTTTTGATACTGAAAGTAATGAGCTCATCTTTTCCAAAACATATACTACCCTTTTTAATGAATGGCAGACAATTGATGAAGCTAAGAAAACCAAAAAGGGATTTAATGAAACTATTGTCATTCCCTATCCTAAAAAAAACATAAGAGTTGAATTTTACAGCAGGGATAAAAAAAATAATCCTGTTAAAAAATTTGAGTACTCAATTAATCCTGCCGACTATTTTATTAAAAAAGATAACAGGCATAAATACCCAGCATTAGATATTTTGAATAACGGTGATCCCTCAGCAAAAGTTGATCTTGTAATTATTCCTGAAGGTTACACGAAAGAAGAAATGGAATTATTTAAGAAAGATTGTGAAAAGTTTGCCAATCATCTTTTTAATTCTTCTCCTTATAAAGAGAATAAAGAAAAGTTTAACATTCGCGGTGTTGAAGCTCCCTCTGCAGAATCCGGGACAGATATTCCGGCCGATAGTATTTGGAGGAAGACACTTCTCAACACAAACTTTTACACTTTCGATCTCGACAGGTATTTGATGACTGAAGATTATAAAACTGTTTGCGATGTTGCTGCAAACGCACCGTATGACCAGATTTTTATTCTTGTTAATTCAGATAAATATGGCGGAGGAGCGATTTATAATCATTACTCTGTTTGTGTTAACAAAAATAAATATGAAGAATATATATTTGTTCATGAATTCGGACATGGTTTCGCGGGACTTGCTGATGAATATTATACATCAGATGTAGCTTATGAAAATTTTTACCCACTTGATGTCGAACCACTTGAGGCAAACCTGACCACTTTAGTTAATTTTGATTCGAAGTGGAAAGACTTAATTAAAGATAATGTACCGATTCCAACACCAAATGAAGAAAAGTATAAAGGTGTCGTTGGTGCTTTTGAAGGAGGAGGCTATGTTGCTAAGGGTGTTTATAGACCAAGAGTGGATTGTACAATGAAATCAATTTCAGTTAATAATTTTTGTCCTGTTTGTTACAAAGCAATTGAAGATATGATTAATTTTTATTCAGAATAAATTTGAAAGAAGCTGAAACAAGGTTTTTCTTACATGAAAATTATTTTAACGAACTAAAAAATCTTCCATGGCGCCTTGATCTTGAAAATTGGGAAGAGCGTGGAATAAAGTTTCTTGATTTTAGAAAAGGGATTTCCCGTCATCCTGTAAGATTTCTCCGTACAAGATATTCTGCATTTGCAATTAAGCAAACAACAGCCTCGCTGGCAGAAATTGAAATATCAGGTTATCAAAAGCTTTTATCGCTGGGAATTCATACTCTAATTCCGGTAGGATATGTTGTAACTAAAAAAAATTCCGCAGCACCTCAAACTAAATCCGGGATTTCCAATAATAAAAATGAACTTGCATTTACAATTACACTTCTTGAAGACAAGGTAATACCCGATTCCTATCTATACAGACTTAACTTTAAAGAAAAAAATCTGAAAATAATCTGGGATGCCATTGCCGAGCTTATAGCCATACTTCATTTTAATAATATTTACTGGGGTGATGCTTCACTTGGAAATACTCTCATTCTGTTCTTCAAAATAAAAGATGAAAAGGGAAGAGTGAAGACCGAATTAAAAGCAATTCTTGCTGATGCTGAAACAATTGTAGTCTTTCCAAAAATTCCTATAAAAAAAAGGACTGAAGATTTACAGTTTTTCTTTGATTCAATGTATTGGTTGAATGAGGATTATAAACAGGCAGGGGACTCAAGAAATAATTTTACAACAACAGGAGATAAAAAATATATACTTCAAAAATATAAAGAAGAATATCTCAGGTTTAAAAAGATTGCTTCATTTGAAAAGCTGACAGGCATAAATGTGCGCAGGCATTTTCACCAGGTTCACGATATTCATGGTCTTTATTCAATTAAGAAACAGATTGAAGAGCATAAATGGTATTTAAGTGAAAAAGCCGGGAAGGAAATCGGAATAAAAAAATCTTCAGAAAGCTGGTTGAATGAAATTTATTACCCGATTATAAATGAATTTCAAAAATTAGATATATTTGAATATTTCCCTTTTACAGATTCAGTTAAGCTGTATGTTGATGTAATGACGCATAAATATTATCTAAGCCAGGAAGCAGGAAAAGATGCTGGTGTTGAGAAGGCAATTAAAAGTTATTATTTAAAATATGCTGAAGGTAAATCAATGTTCCCGGGTATAAAAAACATTTTTGAAGAAATAAAGAAACTTTTTTATTGATGAATCAAAAAAAACTTTACAGAACTGTTGAAACAATAGCTAACCAGAACTTCTCTTCTGAAAAAGAGATGATTACTGAAGTTATAAACCAGCTTATAGAGAATGAAGTAATTAATATTACAGGAGGCAGGTTATGGAAGCTTGAAAAGGAAGAAGAAGTTTACAGGCTTGTTTACCAGACCGGTAATGTTGAAAAAATTGATGAGAATTTTAAGATCATTATATCCCGTTATCCTTTGTTTGATTTAATTGCTAAAGAAAGAACCATTCTCGGAAATGAATCTGATGAAGAACTGCGCAAAAAAGGTATCTTTAAATATTCAGCGTCAGGTGTTGGATAAAAATTTAAAATTAATAATAAAACCT
>CAYNUV010000464.1:0-2949 GCA_964400245.1 uncultured Ignavibacteriaceae bacterium | reverse complement strand
ATTGGGGTTCTTCGAGTTTTGAATCCAGAAACGTTAACAGACCTGACGAGATAAATTCTCTTCAATGGAAACCTTTCAAAAAAGGAGATGAATATTTTTCCCCATCCAAAAAAGATTTTATGATTAATTACCAAGTTCAGAATATTGAAGGACTTGTAAACAAACTCAAAGAAAACGGAGTAACCATACTTGACAGCATTGCGACTTACGACTTTGGAAAATTTGTACATATTATGGACACAGAAGGCAACAAGATTGAACTATGGGAGCCTGTTGACACGCCAAAGAAAACGGAATAAAAATTATTGAAGCCTATCCGACAATACCGACACAGGAAAAACTTCCTGACGCTTTTGCGTGGATAGGTCTGTATAAATCGTTTGAAAGAGCGGGTTTTGAAATCGTTGACCGAACATCGAAAAACAGACCTATGGTTCGCTATTATGTTGACACTTCACTTTGACACGACTTCGGACGACAGGAAAGGCAGCCACTAACAGCCGCTTGCCTCAATGGGGGCTGACACGCAAAATTGAAGCTTTGTGCTACTATCAAACTATAGTGCTTGTTGACAGTGAAGTGCTTCTAAATCCCCCCATAGAAAGTTATTCTGATGCGATGCGGAAGATTCTTGAAACAAAATCCGAAGAATTTCAAAGAAAAATAAGAAATATTCTAAGTACTAAGTTGCAACAAATAGATAATAAAATTGAAAAGCTAAAAAATATAAATATTAGAGTAGCTTGCTTTTCTGAGCTTGAGAGATATGATGAGTTCCCTAATCAAATCGTTATGTGGTCGCATTATGCGGATAATCATAAAGGATTTTGTATTGAGTATGACTTAGAATTCCTAAAAAAAGATATTCATTTTTCGCTTAATGACCTTGAATTCTATCATGATAGAAAAAATGAATACTTAACGGAAAGAAATGAAGCAATTATAAAAGCAGGTCTATTCCCTATTGAATATACCTCAAACAGGATTAATATTCCTGTGACAAAACTGAATCAAATAAATATTGATTCTTCCGGTAAGATAAATTATAATAGCAATATTGATGAATTATTTTATAAGACATTCGTTGTAAAATCTGCTAATTGGAATTATGAAAAAGAATGGAGAATTATTATTGATGGACAAATAAGTAATTATTTTGATAACAAAATTTCATTTCCATATATAAAGACCATTTATTTGGGATGTAAAGCTGACAAAGAATTAATTAATACTATGATTTCCATAGGGGAACAAATAGGAGCCGAAGTCAGTATTTTAAAAATGGATGGAAAAAAGTTTAAATTAGAATCAACAGGAACATGGAGTTATAAATATGACAGGAAAAAGAAACAATGGAATAATCCCTACTTTTATTAAATAACAAATGCACATAACATCGTATATAAAACATTTGGCGGATAGTGCTAATTTAAAGGGCGTTACATTTAATAAGCTTTGTAGCGGTTTGACAGGAAAGTGCTTCGAAATACCAAACGTTTCATATACGTAACTGTTACCAGCAATTAATATTGAAAACTAATCTTAATTTTTTATAACCTTTTGCCAGTGTTCAATAAACTCATCAAAATTATTTTTTCCTTTCTTAAACCCATTATTTGTTTTCATCAGTTCAAAGTCATCATCAGCTAACATCTTTATACAATTCATTAAAGCTCTTCCTGTGTGATAAGTTCCTTTCCAGATGCTTCCTTTGGGTTCAGTTCTATAAAAAGGTTCTTTCTCCAAACTGCCCCAGTACCAATCGCCGTATTCATGATCAATCAAATATTTTTTAATGTATTCCCATTGTCTAAGGAAAAGTTCATAATATCTTTTCTCATCAGGGAAAATTTTAGAAAATAGAAGAAGAGCATTTAATCCTTCCGCCTGTGACCACCAGACTTTTGTGTCTTTTATTATTTCACACTTGTCTTTTTCAGTAAAGTAATAACCCTCATCAAAAAAGCCTCCATTAATTTTATCCCATCCGTTTTCAATTGCATGTTCCATCATCTTTTTTGCTTTTAATAAAGTTGTTGTATCATTTTCTAATCCCAGTATGTGTGAAGCTTCGAGCATAAGAAAAGCAGTTTCAAAATCATGCCCGAAGGAAACATGATCCAAGCCGTAATTCTTTTTCCTGATTTCTTCAGGTGCATCTCTAAAAGAAAGCGGTTTCCAATCACGATCTGAAAAAAGAGTAAGATATCCTTTTTCAGTAGTAATTGTATCCCTAATTAAATAAAGAATATTCTTCAATCTCTCATAAACTTCAGGAGACTTCCAGACATTATATAATTCTGTATAAGCTTCTAAAAGATGAATGGAAGAGTTCTGATCTTTATATCCAACTTCCGATTTATCCGAAGCGTTAGTTTTATAATCTGAATCTTTATCAAATGGGATTCCTTCTCTCGTAAGAAATTGAAAATAACCATTGTATTCTTTATCAGCCCCATGATCCTCTATCCAGTTAAAAGCATCTTTAGCAAACTGAAGAACATCTTCATCTTTAGTTAATTCATATAAAGCAGCTAAAGCAAACACAGCATAAGCATTTCCATAAATTCTTTTTTCATCAAAATAACCATTGAATTCTGATAATCCTCCTTCCCTATTCCGAATTTGATAGAAGCCTCCAAATGTGTTGTCCCACATTATGTTTTTCAAAAATTTAAAACCGTGGAAAGCATAATCTTTGTAGATACTACTATTAAAAAAAGAAGCAGCTTTTGATAAAGTCCAGACATGGCGAGCTTGAGTTACAATCATTTTATCTTGTTGAGGTAGTATTTTCCAATCATAACTTACATTGGAGAAATATCCGCCGGATTTTTTATCAAGCACTAGCGGATACCAGTTTTTTAAAATACTTTCCTGCAGGTTAGAAATAAGTTCTTCTAATAAAATATTTTCCTTTTCCATTATATTTTCAGCCTGTAATAAAAA
>CAYNUV010000463.1:0-2956 GCA_964400245.1 uncultured Ignavibacteriaceae bacterium | reverse complement strand
AAAATGATTGCAATATTCGATAAGAAAGGCAATACAATTTGTTTAGTTGAACGAAACAAAATACCACTGATTGTTGAGGATTCAACTGATAAAAAACGCCGAAAATATTTTTTAAGAACAGGAATTAAAACAGGCTCAGGACTTTATTTAAATACACAAATCGAACCGAAAAATAAAAAAGAAATGCAACTGGCTTTACAATAATTTAAAATAAAATAGGCTCAAACCTCGCTAAAAGGAGAGAGCCTGAAAACGAAAGGGCCACAATGATGATGCGTGAAAATAAATACAATTCCGGTTTTAATCAACTCGATCCTTCCAAACTTGATGCGAAGCTTCTTTTTTTGCAGGAGTATTACACAGAAAAAATCTCAAGAACTTCTGATGAAAACTTAATCCGTTTCTATCTCAAACAGACTGGTATAATTGCACAGCAACGACTTTCATTAAGAAAGGCGGAGCATTATGAAAACTATTAATGAAATTAATTCAAAACTCTTCCAAACTATTGTAAAACCTACTAATGATAATGATAGGCTGAAGGTAATCGTAAAGCAAAATAATTTTCTTGCCGGGCATATACACTTGAATGAAAAAAACTTTTACAATGTCTCACGATCAGCTAAGAATCTGTTTCATCTCCTGGGCTATGCAAGTTTAGGAATGAATTCTGAGATAATTAATATTATCCTCCCTTATTTCAGCATTAACAAAATAACAATTCCTTACGAAGGTGTTGGATTGATTACAACTGTTTCAAAATGGAAGCAATTAGGGGTTGTTTCACCTTTTGCTGACAAAAGCAAAATAGATAAGCAAATTATTTTGGATTTAAATGAAATAAACTTAGATGATATTGATAAATTCTCTAATGAAACAGATGAAGCAGAACAACTGAATTTATTTTGTGAGGTTGTTTAGTGGGAGGCTTCGTAAAGTTGGACAGAAAATATACTGATAGCGATATATATAAAATGCCTCCACTTTATTGGCGGGTTTTTGAAAGATTATTTTCTGAAGCTAATCACAATGATGCAGAAATACCCTACAAACCAAAAGGTAGTAACATTGTCGGTAAGAAATTAATTAAACGAGGAGAACGATTAACAAGTATAAGACAAATAAGTGAATGGGTTGGCTGGTATGAAAGAGGAATTTGGAAACAGCCAAATCCAAAGACAATTAAGACTGTTTTAGATTACCTGATTCAAAATAATATGCTTTTTATTTATGCTTACGAAGGTAACAGAACAGAAACACACTTTGAGATATTAAATTACGATACTTACCAGAGTAAAGAACAAACGAAAGTAACGCTCAGGAAACAGTCACTACCTACAAACAAGAATGAAAAGAATATAATAAATGAATTAACCTTCCTTCTTATCGAATCAGTAAAGACTACAACTTCCGTTTATTCGATGATAGGTAAATACAAAAATGAACTTGGGGAAGATAAACTCAGAAAAATTTTAGTTGACCTTCTAAACAGGGATAAGAGATTCGATAATGAAAATAACCTTGCTGCATACCTAAATACCTGCACTCGGCAGAATGGACACTCTCGGAAACTGACCGATGGAATTCTTGAATTAACAGGAGAGTCGCCGGGATGGTTATGAAAAATAAATTGAGAGTAATTATTTCTTTATGGATTGGTTTCCCTCCTAAAGAAAAATTGATAATGATTCTTAAACAACTTAATAAAGGATTTTAAATTATGTTGAATAATGATTATTGCTATGCCGAGTTTGTAACGGGCGGAACTTACCACAGCAACAAAATTTATAAAATAAATGAATTTAAGCTGAATGGAATAATAACAGATTGCTATCGTTCCTTATTTTTACATAATGAAGATTTTAAATACTATGTTGACAAAACTGGATCAGTAAAAGGATATTCAGGTAAGCATATAGCAGATTCAATAGTTTTTGATTTTGATAATGAAAAAAATCTGCAAGAGGCAAAAGATGAAGCTGTTAAATTCTGCCTTCACCTTTATCATACTTATGAAGTGCCTTATGAGTTTTTAAGAATATCATTTTCAGGAAACAAAGGTTTTCATATCTGCATACCTATTCAGGCTGTTTGCGCTCCAGAGCCTAAAGATAATTTCTATGAGATTATAAAAAACATAGTTAAGGATATAGCAGATGGCTTTAAATTTCTTGATTACTCGATATATGATGAAACAAAATTACTCAGGATTTTAAATACTAAACACAGTAAAACAGGATTATTCAAAATCCCACTGATGTTTGATGAACTGGATTGTTTTCCAATTGAAGAAATAAAAAAACTTGCAAAGAACTCAAGAGAAATAGATTCTTTATCTGTTAATGAGCTTACAACAGTTAAAGGCTTAAATGAACTATACCATAAATGGAACAACCACAACTTTGATAATCAACAGCAGAATTTTAATAGCCAACCAAAAAGAAATGAAATATTAGATTTAATTACTAATGGTGCTGCTGAAGGTAATCGTCATTTAGCTTTAATAAGACTTACTGCAATATTTGAAGACCGGGACTTCGATTATGATTATACTCTCGCAATGTTAAGATTGTGGAATGATAAAAATAAACCACCCTTGACAGATAACAGGCTGGAAGCAGAATCAAAAAGAGCTTTTGATGATGACCCTCTTGGAGGTGCAAAAGTTCCTGAGATTACTGCAAACAAAGATGGAACATTTACAGTCAACGAAGAACTTAAAAATCTTTTAAATACAGGTCTATTTCAGTTTTATGGACCGAAATTCTAGAAAAAGACCGAAAATAAAGTATTTTTCAGATAATCCATCCCAACTAGGCGCTTTGAACTGTTTTCGTCAAATTCCTGACAAGGCCTAAACGGCCACGGCCTGCCGCAAAGCATGCTCCCAATTTTTCGTCAAAACTCCGCGCTGAACGGCCTTCATCTTGGGCTGGAAGCGTTTCTGGATCTTCAC
>CAYNUV010000462.1:0-2956 GCA_964400245.1 uncultured Ignavibacteriaceae bacterium | reverse complement strand
AAAACAAACAAACACTGCATGATCTTTACCATGTGGATTCTGAGCAGTACCTGTTTTACCGCCAATATCTATTCCTTCAATTCTTGTTCTTGTTGCTGTTCCTGAACCCTGAACAACAAGATACATCCCTTCTTTAACAATATCGAAAGCTTCCTGTTTAATACCCAAATTGATCTCATCAAATTTAAAAGGAACAAGCCGTTTTGTATTATCATCAATATATCCTTTTACTATATGCGGTGTAAAACACTTACCGTTATTCGCAATAAGTGAAACATACATTGCCAATTGTAAAGGACTAACATTTACTTCTCCCTGCCCGATTGCAAGGCTTGCCATTATACTTCTTGGCCAATTTTCTCCATAAATTTTTTCATAATATTTTGAATTGGGAATTAAACCGGCAACTTCTTCACCAATATCAATTCCGCTTTTTGAACTGAAACCAAATTTCTTTGCATACTCCGACCATTTATCAAGCCCAATCCTGTAAATAAGATTATAGAAGAATGTGTTACAGGATTTTTCAATTGCGTGAACAACATTTAAAGAACCATGAGGACCACCATGGCATTTGAAAAATCTTCCAAAGGTAAAACCACCGCCGCAATAAATTGTAGTTTCGGTTGTAATAACTCCCATATCTAATGCGGCAATTGCAGCAAGAAGTTTAAAAGTTGAACCGGGAGGTTTAACGGACATTGTTGCCCTGTTAAATAAAGGTTTATTCTTATCTGAATAAAGCTGGTTTAAAAAATCTTTTGATGTAGCATAGGAAAACTTGTTAAGGTCGTATTCAGGTGCGCTGACCAAAGCCAATATTTCTCCAGTTGATGGTTCAATTGCAACAACACCGCCATTTTTGCCTTTAAATTCTTCTTCAGCAACTCTTTGAACATCTGCATCAATTGAAAGGAGAAGATCGTGTCCCTTAATTGAAGAAACATCTTCGGTTCCTTCTTTATATTTTCCAATCTCTTTTCTTTTTGAATCTACAAGAATATAATTATATCCTTTAGTACCGCGCAGTAGTTCTTCATAAGTTTTTTCAATACCGTTATGCCCAACGTAATCTCCCGGTTTGTAAAACTCTTTATTTTTTTCAAGCTGCTGGGGGGCGATTTCTTTAGTATATCCAAACATGTGCGAACCCATAATTCCTGCAGGATATCCTCTTTGCATTTCAACAACATAATCAACTCCTGGGAGATGTTCGGAATTTTCTTCAAGCCAGGAAACCACTTTGAAATCTATTCCTCTTTTTATTCTTATAGGAATATATTTGGAATAAATGCGGTTGTTAAAGAGAATCCTGTCAATGTAACCGGAGTCAACTTCTAAAACAGCTTCAAGAAACTTGTTTAATTTTCTATCATAATCTGCCGGTGTAAAGCGAAGTGTATATGCAGGTATATTACTGGCAATTACTTTCCTGTTCCTGTCAAGAAAAACTCCGCGTAATGGTATTTGGTCAATTCCCTTTATGCTATTATCTGCGGATTTTTCTTCATAAGATTCCTGCTGTAATATCTGCATTTGGAATAAACGAAAACCGATTAAGGCAAAAGTGCCTATCAGTATAAAATAGAGAATAGTTCTTCTTGTGGTTGAAGCAAAATTCGGATTATTCATACTAATCTCCTTGCAGGATAAAAAATAAATACTAACATACTTATTACTGCTGTATATAATCCGGGTAAAAGTCCTTGTTCAAAAAACAGGAGTAAAAAATTTCTCTGTAAATCTGCTGATGAAAAGAATGAATAAACAATTGAATCAACAATGGAACATAACAGAACAATAAAAGAGAATATATAGGATTTCAAATAAATATCTCTTTTATTTTCATTTGAAAAATAACCAGCTATAAATCCAGACATGGTTTTAGAAAGCATTGCACTACCCAACAAGCTGCCTGTTATAAGATCAAAAAGAAAACCATAAACAAATCCAAGCACTGTTCCATAAAGCTGTCCATAATTAACAGCATAAAAAACAAGGAGGATTAAGATTAAATCGGGTATAGCATTGTAGAAAGAAAAAAGAGGAATTACAGTTGTCTGAAGAATTAATAATGGAATAAAAAGAAGGATTGGAAAAATAAACTGGGATTTCATTTCAATCCTTGTTATAAAAATTAAGTTCGAGATCATTCTTCTGCTTGCTTTGAACTACACCAAGAACGAAAACATTTTCAACTCTTACAAAATCAACAAAAGGTTTTATAGTAACCTCATTAAAGATTCCGGTTTTTATCTTGCTGAGTCCTATTACAACTCCAACAGGAATTGGAAAAGGTATAATCGAACTAAGCTCAGAAGAGATAATTCTATCGCCTGGTTCTATATCGTAAGTTTTGGGTACATCAACAATAACAAGGTCTTGTCCATTCCATTTCATTATTCCATCGGCACGGCTTCTTTCATCTTTTACAGTGATTTTAAGATCAATGTTTTTCAGAGTTCTTGCAATTGCATAGTCTTCGGAAACTGAATTGATTATCCCAATCAAACCCTGATCATTAATGACGGGCATTCCCGGTTTTATTCCGCTGCTTTCGCCAACATTAATTGTAATTGTACTTTGGGATTTTGTTAAAGATTTGGATACGATTGTTGCGGGTATTAAAGGAAAATTGGAAGTATCTTTCAACCCAATTAATCCTTTAAGCTCTTCATTTAAAATTCCGTGTTCTCTGAGTTTGTTTACCTGCAGCATTAACTCTGCATTTGCTTGTCTTAATCTCTCATTTTCACTTTTTACTTTTGCTGTATTAATTATATCGGATATAACAGAAGTGGCAGAAGCAAATGTTCCAAAAGCAATTGCGCGAACTTTTTTTATTTGTGGTTTTTGATTGAGTGAGAGAGTTATGAGGCTAACAATTAACAGTAGTACGAGTATTATGTATTCTTTGTATCCTTCCCAGGTTCTGGAAAAAAATCTAAACATTAAT
>CAYNUV010000461.1:0-2985 GCA_964400245.1 uncultured Ignavibacteriaceae bacterium | reverse complement strand
ATCCAGCTTGATACATAAGTAAGTCCGTCCTGGGCAAGTCTTCCTCTGTCACGGAATCTCCGGTAAACAGGTTTTGCATCACCGTTTTTGAAATGTTCAACAATCATATAGAACATATTTTAAACTCCTTCATTAGTCATTACAGAATTTTTTCCACTTTATATCAGATCTTTTATAATGAGAATTTGTCAGAGGTATTTCTTTAAAACCATATTTTTTGTATAAATGAATTGCCGGTGTCAGTTTTGTATTTGAATATAATATTAATCTTTTAATTCCCATTTCTTCAGCAGCTTTTATGGAATACTCAATTAATAATTTTCCAATACCTTTACCCTGGTATTCTTCAGTAACTGCCATTTTACTTAGCTCATAAGTTTCAGCATCAATTTGCATTAGGGAAACGGTAGCAACAATTTGATCATTATGTTTGCCAAAAAAGATTTTTCCGCCTTTGTCCAATATTTCTTTCTGAGGATTTGATAATTGAATGCGGTCTGAATCTTCAATTTCAAAATACTTTTGCAGCCATTCCTCATTTAAGATTTTAACATATTCTTTAAGTTTATCATTGTAAGGAATTATTGAAATATTATTTTGCATAGCAGCTTTTTTTTATTCTCACTTTTTTATTAAATCAATTATAACAATTTTTCTTGAAAGGTTAATAAAATTATTTGGAAAAAATGAAAACAAAAATTCTTTCTCTTCTTCTTACTTTATTTTTTCCTTTGCTCTGTTATTCACAGGAAAAACAAATTATTTCTAACGATCTTGAAATACTTAAGCTTACTGAGAATGCTTTTCTTCATATTTCTTATATGGAAAATCCTTCCTTCGGAAGATTTCCTTGCAATGGTTTAATCTATATAAATGATAATGAAGCTGTTATACTTGATACTCCACCAGATTCTGCAATTACTTTACAACTGCTAAATTGGTTTTCTGAAACTTATCCTGCTGTAAGAATAAAAGGAGTAATTGTAAATCATTTTCATGATGATTGTCTTGGCGGGCTAAATGAATTTCACAAACTTGGGATTAAATCTTATTCTTACGAATTAACTCCCAAATTGGCAGAGAAAATCAATCTTCCAATTCCTCAAAACACTTTTAAAGATAAGCTTGAATTAGAAATTGGAAATGAAAAAATTATTTGCGGTTACTTTGGTGAAGCTCATACAAAAGATAATATTGTAGTTTGGATTCTTGGTGAAGAGATTCTTTTCGGCGGATGTATGGTAAAGAGTTTGAATTCTTCAAAAGGAAACCTTGCTGATGCAAATGTAAATGAGTGGGCAAATACTGTTAAGAAAGTGAAAGATGAATTTAAAACTGCAAAAATTGTAATTCCTGGTCACGGAAATTATGGTGGAATAGAACTTCTTGATTATACTATAAAATTATTTTCCGGTAACGACATTCAAAAGTGAAATAAGATTCCAATTTCGGGAGTATAATCTGTTGCTTTGGAAGTAATACCAAACCCACTGTTAATCCTGATAAATGCAAAATCTGTTACATGAAATTGAAAATCGGCAATAGCTCCGATTTCATCCTGCGAGCCTTCAATTCCGATATAAAATCTGAAGAGTTCTGAAATTCTTTTTAAGTACTCAATTGCAAATTCGCCCAGGTCAAGTTTTCCTTCGCCTGCTGAATATTCAATTGCAACACGTGCCGTGAGTGTTCCAAAAGCAAATCCTTTCACTAAACCCGAACCAAATTTAAGTTCCCAATCCTGAGTACCAATTAATATTTTATCTTTCTGAAGTGGGAAAACAGTTTCAAAATAGCTGAACACTTCAGGTTTATCTTCATTTTCTTTATTCCACCTGTATCGAAACTGGCATTCAACATCGCCCAATCCTGACTCTTTTATTTTATTCGGCATGTTGGAAGGATCATATACAGATTTATATTGAGTTGCTGTTATTACAGCCGCTTCAAATTCAAATGCAAGTTGATCTGTAATTCCATATCCAAAAAAAATTAAACCTTCATGTGCTCTGTAAAGTCCTCGAAAATCATTATCAAGATTATAACCAAATTCTGATGCTTTGTATTCAGCATCCTCATCATAATAAAATTCATAGAAGGGATAGATAATTAATTCTCCGTCATTTATATAAGTGCCAAACATCGAAGTTGGTATTCCGGTACCACGATCTTGTAGATAGTTAGGAAGATTGTCCTGAGCAAATAAAAGGTAAGAGTTAAATAAAAACACTAAAGAGACAAGATACAGCATTGATTTACTCATTCTACACTCCCGGTTTTTTATAAAATGTTTATTTATAACATTCTAAAAATTTAATCTGATTCCAACACCGTAACTTCCACTGTAAACCACCGGAGTTACATTCAGGTTGAATTCAGAATCAGGATTTTCATCTTCCGAGTTAAGTTTAATTACTTTTAATCCTATTACCGTTCCAAGTGCAGCCCCTAAAATTGTATCTGAGAGCCAATGTTTATCAACATAAATTCTCTGGAATGCCGTTAAACCTGCAAGTGAATAAAGAGCTACAGAAGCATAAGTATTATTAATCTGTTCGGATAAAACTGTGGCTATAGTAAAAGCAGTTGATACGTGTCCTGAAGGAAGAGATTTTTCATTTTCATCAAATTCCATTTCAAAAAAATCAATATCATAATTTCCCTCATTTGTAAATGGTCTGCTTCTCCCGGTAATTATTTTCAAACCCTCTGTTACGATACCGTTAAGAAATATTGCTTCGATAAGCATCAGCCCTGTTTTTCTTAATTCATCATTTTTGCTAAGATGTCCGCTAATATATAGGGCGCCACTAAGTGCAAGAACATATTTCCCATTTCCAAAAAATTCTCCTGCACCTGTAATTTTGTCTATTGAAAATGAATGAAAATTTTTAATCCCATCACGAACCGTATTATCAAGCGTGAATGATAGGGCAGTTGCTCCTATAATGATTCCTGAAAAAATAAAATCTTTCTCATCAAAAT
>CAYNUV010000460.1:0-2993 GCA_964400245.1 uncultured Ignavibacteriaceae bacterium | reverse complement strand
CGGGTAATACTACTTTAAATATGCTGATGTAATAAAATATAAATATCCTGACGGACAACGTGATGCAGAAACAATTTTGATTGACCCTTTGACAAAAGATATTTTTATAATCTCCAAAAGAGAAAAACAGGTAAGAGTTTATCTTGCGGCATATCCTCAGCAATTAAATACAATTATAACTCTCAACCATATTGCAACCTTACATTTAGCAAGTATTGTAAGCGGTGATATTTCCAATGATGGTTTGGAAATTCTTCTGAAGAATTATGATTCCGTTTACTACTGGAAAAGGAACCTGAAGCAGACAGTTTCAGAAACATTAACAAAGAATAAATATTATACTCTTCCTTATAAAAGAGAAGTTCAGGGAGAGGCAATATGCTGGAGCTTTAATTCCGATGGTTATTATACTTTAAGTGAAGAAACAAATAATATTCAGGCGCGGCTTTATTTTTATCCAAGAATTAATTCCAAATAGTAGAGTCGAGCCTACGGCTATAATTTATAATTTGCAATAGCATTATAGAATGATTAAAAGATTCATATCATTTAAAGATTTTATCCGTGAACTCGCGACTAAAGAAGTAAAAGCCCTGCTTGTGTTATTACTCCTGTTTACAAGTGTACTTATTTTTGTTGGAGTTGGAAATATAGTATCTAAAGGTTATACAAGGGATTTTGATATTAATGTAATTAAATCCTTAAGAACTATGGATGATTTCAGTAAACCTGCCGGACCAATTTGGATAAAAGAGTTTATGACCGATATTACTGCTCTTGGTGGAGGATTCGTCTTAACAATAATTACAATTTTTGTTTCAATCTTTCTGATTCTTCAAAAACGATATGATGCATTCTGGCTTTTGCTTGCAGCAACAATCGGAGGAACAGTAATAGGCTTTTGGCTGAAAGACATTTACGACAGGGAGCGCCCCGATTTAATATACAGATTAGTTACAGTTACATCATTCAGCTTTCCAAGCGGGCACTCGATGATGTCTGCTGTTTTATATTTAACACAAGCTGCAATTGTTGCAAGGTTTCAGAAGGAAAGAAAAATAAGGATATACATTTTAAGCATTGCCTTGTTTCTTACATTCATCATCGGGTTAAGCAGAGTTTATCTCGGTGTTCATTATCCAACCGATGTACTTGGCGGCTGGACAATCGGGCTTGCCTGGGCTTCTTTATGCTGGTTTATTGCCTGGTATATACAGAGAAGAAAAAAGAACAAACTTGATCAAGTGCAAAAGCAAGTGTAAGTTGATTATCAATCATTTAAAACTATTCTGGAATTGAAAAGCTTCACTAAGAATGAACGTCCACATGATTTCTTGAACTTGAACTTGCTCTTACACTTTTTCAAACATCATGCGTAATAGGATTAACTTCATATCTCATAAATTTCTCTGAAGGTTGGATTCCTGAGCCAAAACGAACTGTGTAGATATAAGTAAATTCAACTCCGAGAAATAAGATTTGTGCAGAATAATAAATCCACAAAAGAAAAATTACTAATGAACCCGCAGCACCATAAGTAGAACTTAAAGAACTGCTTCCAATATAAATTCCTATTAAATATTTCCCTAAAACAAAAAGAACACCAGTTACCAAAGCTCCAACCCAGACATCTTTCCAGCTTATGTTAACATCAGGAAGTATTTTGAATATCATTGCGAACAATAAAAAAATAACAATGAGTGAGATAAGCAGGTTGGCAATATCTAAAATAATAACAGGGACTACTAAAAACTTTTCATTTACAAAATTGCTTAAAGCAGATAAGCCGGCACTTACAAGAAGTGATACTAACAGCAGAAAACCTGTGGTTATAACCAGTGCGAAGGATTGAACTCTATCCTTTAAAAGTCCTTTAAATATATTTCTCCCCGGTTTGGGTTTTACTCTCCAGATAATATCCAGTGATTCTTGGAGTTCAACAAATAAAGCTGTTGAACCAATGAAAAGAGTTACAAAACTGATAATGATAGCAATGGTCCCTGCCTCAGGATTGTTTGTATTTTTTAAAGTTGTTTGAACAACCTCAGCTCCTTCAGTTCCAACCATGTCCTTTATCTGTCCGACCAATTCACCTCTTGCGGCATCAGGACCAAAAATAAATCCTGCAACAGAAATAACAATTATTAATAATGGTGCCTGTGAAAAAATAGTATAGAAAGACAAAGCTGCACCAAGCTTAGGTGCTTTGTCATCAATCCATTTCTCAAAAACTTCTTTAATGAATTCCCAGATTTTCTTAAAATTTAATTTGATTTCCATATAATAAAAGATAAAAATTTTTTAATAGTATTAAAGAGGCAAGAAGCACAATCTTTTAAAAAAGTCCCTCTTTAGCAAAGAGGGACAGATTTTAGCGAAGCTTAAAATCAGGGAGATTCGACTGTGCAGGTTAATACAACTATACTAAGTTTGTTCGCAAAGTAACGCAGGTAATCCTTCTGTTCCGATTACATCGGAACTGTCTCCCTTTACTAAAGGGAAACTTCTTTTATGCTTTGTTATTTAATTCCTGTGCTCTTTCATTGAGTGTTTTATAAAAATCTTTTTCAATTAATTCAAAGTTATTCAAAACATTAAGATCATTATATCTTACTACTTTTAATCCAAATGCTTCCAAGTCTTTATCCTTAACCTTATCATATTCAGTTTTTTCTAAATGACTTGTCCCGTCTAATTCTATTACTAATTTTAATTTCGCACAATAAAAATCTACTATGTAATTCAATAATATCTTTTGACGGTAGATTTGGTAACCTGATTTTCTTTTACGTAAAAGTTCACACCAAAATTTAATTTCACCTTTGGTTAAGTTATTCCGCATTTGTCTTGCGAATTCTTTTAAATCAGGATTATAAGGAAGTTCTCTATAATTGGTTATTAGTCTATTAAATTTCATACCCGCTTAGAAATTAACAAAAAGTCCCTCTTTAGTAAAGAGGGAGATTTTAGCAAAAGCTAAAATCAGGGAGATT
>CAYNUV010000459.1:0-2997 GCA_964400245.1 uncultured Ignavibacteriaceae bacterium | reverse complement strand
TAATAATATTCCTGAATAATTCTGTATCTATTTTTGCTGGATCAGGTATTGGAATGGATTTTAACGTTTTAACCTCTAATCTTGCGTAACCTCTGCTATACTTGTCAGAATGAGTAGAAATTAACCATCCCCCGATTGATGAATTTAAAACAGCTAAAAGAAAAAATAATATTTCTGGATCGCGATCAAATTTATGAAATATATAAGGACCATGCGAAACAGCATACTTACCATTTACGTCAATTGCAAATTTTGGAACAATAACTAAATGTGGTGTAATAATTTTAGGAATAAAAAGCTCTTCAGGATTTCTCGGGTTAACTGGAAACCACCATTTTTTATCCTCTCTTATTTTTCTTATGGGCAATTTTTCTTGATTATTTTTTAGATATTCCCAAGTCCTAGGAAATTCCTTCTTTAATTCTTGTTCTTCTAATTTTTTATTATTTATAATAGGATAAAAGACATATGAATCAGTCTTATTTGGGACAACATACCTTTGCATATCTCTATCTTTTAAAAGTGGTTTCCACAAAAGCTCTTCATTTTTTGGTATGTCGGATTTTCGAATTATAAATAGATCATCACCTCCAGTAATTATTCCTTGCCTAACTTCAAATAACTCGCCTAATGTTTTATATTTTTTAACTTTCTGAACAAAAGAATATGCTGAAGGAGCGATTAATACTTTTGACCAATCCTTATTATCAAAATTGTTTTGATCAATTTGGAATATACTATAGAAATTAGTCTCTTTTTCTATTTTATTTAAAAAATCCTGGAGTGCATGACCGACTAAATCTTGACAAATTACAATTGTTGTTTTTTGTTGATATAGATCTAGTTGTTGAGATAATTTTTTTTGAAAAATCAATAAAATTACATAACTACCTTTTTCCTTAAAAACAGGAATTGTAGATAAATCTATTAGTGCAACTATATCAGTTTTTGTTAGAAGATATTCTCTAACTTTTTCTGCGCTATCAGTTTTTAAAAAAGCATATGGTAAAACAAAAAAGCCAATTCCACCGGGTTTCAGAACATCTACTCCTAGTTTAATAAACGCTAATGATGCATCGGGTTTATTAATACTTAAATCATCTAAATATTCTATTACAGAAGTTTTAATATCCTCGGGTTGTTTCTCAAATGGAATAAAAGGAGGATTTGCAATTATAGCATCGAAAAAATTTTTATATTTATTCCTGGTTCTTAAATAATAATCTAGAGAATTTCTGTTTAGAATATTTAATTTAGATGGGAGTGAACCTCCCATTATAACCAAATATAATAAAGCAATTGAAAGTCTAGAGGCTTCAACTGCATTTGGATCTATATCTGTTCCATAGACATTCAAAAATATTTTCTTATAATCAAATGATGAATATGGATCAAATGCAGGAGTTAACAGAAATTCCAAAATTGTTCTAAGAAAAATTCCTGAACCGCACGCTGGATCCAGAATTATCATTTTTCTCAAAACACTTGGTGGAGTATTCTCGCTTAAAAATCGTGCAAAAAATCTTGCAATAAACTGTGGAGTATATACGCTACCATACGTTTTTGAATATTCTTCCTTTGGAAAAGGCGTTATAAAAGACAATTGTGGATTATTTTCATCAAACCTTAAAACAGATACATATTTCTCATAAATTCTGCTTAGGGCATGTTTCGACATTACAGCAAAATCATAGCGATATGGGAGGTTTGTGCTTTTATAAAAACTATTAAACAAATTATAAACTAAATTAATATCAAGCTTATCAAAACTCTCTAACAATTTTAGATTAATGAATTTACGATAAGAACCCTTAACTAATTTTTTTAGTGAATTTTCAATAATTTTTTTTAAAGTAATACTACTGTTCTTATTATTTAAATTATTCCACTCATCCAATAGAATTTGAGTGTAAAGATTAGTTTCTCTCTGCACAAAATCTTCTGCTGCTCTTACGAAAAATATTCCATTAAATAATGCCGAATAGTTAGATAGATTTGATTTGTTTCTAAGTTCTGCACCAAGTGATCTTTTCCAATAAGATATATTTGAGATTAATGCTTCGTCTAGCATTGGGAAATTGGGATTTTTACTCAAATCTGTGATTTGTGTAAACATTGAACTTTTTAATGAATTAAAGTCATTCGAAGATATGTGTTTAATTATTGGTCTTGGATCTTCTAGTCTATTAAAAACAAATGTGGCTTTATCATTTTCAACACATATATGCCAGTCAATTAAATTATTATATGATAATTCCAAGAGATTTTTTTTCTTTTCACTAGTTAAAGTCAAAAAAGGTTTATTAAGGAATGTTATAACTGCCGAATTGATAAGACCATGTTCAACTACAATATGCCCATTTGAAATATCTTCAATATCTTTACTTGGTTTTATAAATTCACTTGGTTCCCAACCAAGCAATATGGAAAAATCTTTAAAAATTCTTTCTTTTTCGTGTTCATTTAATTTTTCAGTGGTTAATTTAAGTATAATTTGAAATTCATTATTCATTTTGTCTCGCAACTGAACAAGAGATTAGAAATAATAAAAAAATCTTTCATAGTTGTTAAAAATTATTATAATCACTTACAACTTAACTTTCTCAATTCTCTTTAGCAATAAGAAATTTATATATTTTAAGCAACAAAATTAAATACTTTCGAGTGGCTAATATATCTGTATAGGAAATATGCTTGGCTTTTTTTATTCACTCAGCTGCGCCGCAATTTTCAAAACTAAAGAGGGCGACCGGGCAAATAAAAAGAACAACGCCGATAAAGCATCCTCTTTGCATCCAACACAAAAACAAGCAGAAGATGCTGCCAGGCAAATGCTGAAAAACCAAGGCGGCGGCGAATTAACTACTAAAGGATTGGATGGTAAAATAAGAAGCAAGGATACAATTGCATCAAAAGACCCAAATCCACCGAGAGATAAAGAACATTAGATTCTTTATCCTTTTGTTTAAATATTGTTAAGTTTTCAATTTTTCTTTT
>CAYNUV010000458.1:0-2997 GCA_964400245.1 uncultured Ignavibacteriaceae bacterium | reverse complement strand
TGTTCAGGATAACACTGCATTGCTGGAGTTTTGCGGACTTTATAATTTACTTTCCGGTATTGGATTAGGCGGGACTTGTAATATCGGCGGCAATGCTTTGAATCCAACACCGCAGGAAATAATAAATGGCGGTCCTTGTACAACAGATGCATCAGAAAATGAAAATGGAATCCTTCCTGATACATATAATTTACAGCAGAATTATCCAAATCCATTTAACCCATCAACAGTCATCAGTTGGCAAATACCATCACGCAGTAACGTTGTATTAAAAGTTTATGATATACTTGGAAACGAAGTAGCAACACTTGTAAATGAGAATAGAGAAGCCGGTTATTATGAAACAGAGTTTGATGGATCTGCACTTACAAGCGGATTATATATTTACAGACTGACATCAGAAAATCCCGCAAGCGGGACAGGTTACATGTCAACAAAAAAGATGTTGATGATTAAATGACAAATGATGTTTAGTGGATATTTTTTTAAAGGTATATCGGTGAAATGATATACCTTTTTGTGTTAAAAATATATACCTGCCCTGATTGCGAAGAAGCTTGCATTATCAATTAAAGCATAACGCACTGAAACTTCAAGCATACTTATTTGTGCAGCAATAAGTGGAGTGATTGCAATTTTATTCACAGCATTATCACTTTCCCCGGCTGCATTTTCTGTTTTTACAGTTATCCAGTAATTGCCGATCTCAGCACCAGCAGAAATAAAAGGAAAGACGCTCATTCTCGCACCGGCATTTATACTCCACATAGTTGAACTGCGTTTAGTATTTGCAATTTCATTTTCACCAAATCTTAAATATTCTATTGAACCTGTAATATCGAGAATGGGCAAAGCAAACTTAGCCATAAAAACTCCGCCATAACCTGTTCCAACAGCATCTGAAAAATTGCCGACAGGAGAAACTAAAGTAACTGCAATTCCACTTTCTAAGAATTGTGCATTAGATATACTTGTTAATGAAATGATAATTAGAAAAGTAAACCATAATTTTTTCATCTGAACTCCTGCCTAAAAATGATACACTAACATAATTTTTTGAATGGTGAAGTATATTGATTGAAATCATATACTAAAATACGCTGTTTCTAAAGGTTTTATAAAAAAGATTTATTGCGTTTTTAAAATAAAGTAATAACTTTCAATAGGTACTCCATAATTGTATTAAACCTAATAAAATAAATGAAAATAATTTTACAGTTATCCTTTATTATTATTTGTTTTTCTGAAATAACTTTTTCACAAAATGAATTCTCCAATCCTGTTTCTCTGCAGGATACCGCATTTGCAAATAATTACCTTATAAAGGGTGATTCTCTCTTAAATGCGTCGCAGTTTGATAGCTCTAATTTTTATTATAAAGAAGCAAAACAAATTTATGAATCTTTAAACCAGAATAGTTATTCAGATTTAATTTTTGAAAAGATCCTCAGTTGTGAAAATAGAATAAACCGGAATTATATCCAGCAAGGTAAATACAACGAAGCTATTCAAAATCTGACAATCATTTTAGAGTCAGGGATTAATAAGTTTGAGGAAAATAATCCTGAAGTTGCTCAATCTTTTGATCATTTAGGTTCAGGATATCGTCACATTGGGAATTATAAAACAGCATTGGTGAATTACAATAAAGCACTTTCAATTAGAGTAAAAATTTATGGGGAAGAAAATCCTGATGTCGCTTCAACTTATAATAGCATTGGAATTTTATATTGGAATATGGGCGAATTTGATAGTGCTCTGGGGTTTGTAGAAAAATCTTTATCAATCAGGCAGCGTGTTCTTGGTAATGAGCATCGTTTAGTTGGTGATAATTATAATGTTTTGGGAATTATATATATGTATAAAGGTGACTATGATAAAGCTCTGGAATATTATCAGAAAACTTTATCAATATGGCTCCGGGCATTAGGTGAAGACCATCCTAATATTGCAGATGTCAATAATAATATAGGAATCATTTATTATTACAAAGGAGAATATGATCTCTCACTTGAACATTATCAGAAAGCTTTAGCACTATGGTTTAAATTATTGGGAAAGAACCATCCAAAGGTTGCATATCTCTATAACAATATTGCAATTATCTATGCCGTAAAAAATGAATATGATTTAGCCCTGGAATATTTTCAGAAAACATTAGATATAGAATTGCCAAGTATGGGAGAGGAAAATTCAATTATTGTTATAACCTATACAAATTTTGGAGATCTTTACAGCAAAAAAGGAGATTATAACAAGGCTCTTGAATATTATAATAAAGCCCTTACCATTGGGCTAAGAGTTATGGGAAGTTATCATCCATCAATTGCTGAGCTTTACCAAAGTATAGCTGTAATAGAATACAAGGAAAAAGATTTTACTAATGCTTTAATGAATTGCCAGTATGCGATTAAATCTCTTGTTAATGATTTTAAAAGCGACTCCTTTCATATTAATCCACCTTTGGATCAAATAAATTCTGAATTACAACTATTAAGTACGCTTACTCTTAAAGCTAAGATATTTGCAGACATGCCGGTTATGTCGCAAGGCAATGAAACAGATAACTTGAAAATGGCTTTAGCAACTTACCAGCTCGCTGCGGATCTTATTGATAAGATAAGAACAGGTTACAAATCTGAAAGCTCACAATTATTTCTTGGAGAACAAAGTTATGAAGTTTATGATCTTGCAATTGAAACAAGTCTTAGACTTTTTAATGTTACTAAGGATGAGCAATACAATGAACAGGCATTTATTTTTTCGGAAAGAAGTAAATCGGCTGTCTTGCAGAAAGGGCTTAACGAAATACAGGCTAAGCAATTCGGAAATATTCCTGATGAATTAATTGAGAAGGAAAAACAATTAAGGATAGACCTGGCATTTTACGATACTGAATTGCAAAATGAATTAATTAAAAAAGAATCAACTGACAGTGCAAAAATTAATGAGTATCAAAACATACTCTTTGATTTAAAAATAAAATATGAAGAACTG
>CAYNUV010000457.1:0-3005 GCA_964400245.1 uncultured Ignavibacteriaceae bacterium | reverse complement strand
GCCAGTGTTGGTGGAGAAAAAGTTTTTGTTAAATATTATTCTCCAAAAAAATTTTGCGGATATTTTGAGAATGATTTTCATTTAATCAAAACAAAGGGACTAAGAATATTTGGGCCAACTCAACCCGCCGCACACTGGTATGAAGAACATCCTTTCATAACAAGGTATCTGGATTTTATAGATGATAAAATTGAAAATCTTTATCTCTCATCTTTCATCGGTGATTACTATATAATTGTTTTACAGAAAGTGTGATTAGTCTTTTAGTTCACAAACCTTTTATGTTAACAACATAGAACTCCTCTGGAGCTCAGCTTTGTTTTTTTTATTTTTTTTCTACAATCATTCAACTCCTATAAGGAGTTGAAGAAAATCATTATAGAAAACGGGTTAAACTCCGTTAGGAGTTTTATATTTGTAGAAAGAAGAAAAGGAAAAATCCGGTACTCCGTTAGGAGTACAATGTAAATAACAGGACATGATTTGTGAAAAAGATTCTCCTAACACTTTTAATTCTTGCGGGTTTGTTCCTTATTATTTTACTTTTCCAGTCAGAGATATACAGGATTACCCCAAAGGCACAACTAACAAATGAACAAGAAAATATACTTTACAATCTTGCACAACAAGCTAAAGCTAACGGTGATCTTCCAATCTCTGCAATTATTTTGTACAATAAAACTATTATTGGTAAGGGATACAATACAGTATTAAAAGATTCAAATGCTGTTGGGCATGCAGAAATAAATGCTTTGAATGATGCTATAAAAAATTTTGGTATGATTGAGTTTATGAAAATGAACAGTGATTCACTTACACTTATTTCTACACTCGAACCCTGCCAGATGTGCAAAGGAGCTATTTCAAATTATAATATAAAATATGTTCACTTTATAAAAGAAAAACCAATCTCAAATTCTGTAAGTACCCGTTTTAAAGATTTCCGTTACCAGTTAAATAAGAAACAGATCTCATCGCCTGAGCTACTTGATTCTCTATCCAAACTTCATACAGATTATTAGGTAGTCACCCTGAATTCATTTTAGGGTCTTTTAAATAATCGGTTACTTTTTTATTGATATAATTAAACATTTAACTTAAATTTATAGCAAGTAATTAATACTCCCTTTTCTTTTTAAGTTGGGTATTGTGATTGGGTTACATAAAAAATGATACAATCCGGATAACACTTTTTAATATCAAGTATGATATGCAGAAAAAAGATTTGAAAATTATCAATAAACAAAGTTTTAATAGGTATATAACATGCTTACTGCCGGTGTGTTATGCAGAATTTTGGCAGTATAAATAATAGTTATACGCATAGTCAATTGAGGGAAGAAATGAAATTGTTATTTGTCATCATTTTTTTAGCAATTTTTAATTTTAATGTTAAGGCTCAAATTATTTCTGACTACGGATTAAAATTTGGTGTTGGTATTTCAAATCTTTCTTGGGTTTATGAACCTGATTTTAATTTGGAATTAGATAACAAACTCGGATTTTCTCCAAGAATATTTGCAGATTTTTTTAATTTTTCTTTCATTCAACTAGAAGGAGAAATTGGTTACTTAAGAAAAGGTTTTGAAGAAAAGATTCCAATTACAACAATTACTCAACCTGATGGAACAGGAAAATTTATTACTACAAACATTGCTTTGGATTATTTGTCGATTTCAGCTTTAGTTAAGTTAAAATATGAATTAGTAATGTTTTCACCTTATATAATTGTTGGACCACAATTAAATTTTTTATTAAATAAAAATATTGAAAAAGGTTGGGAAGTTGTTTTTGATAAGTTTAAAGAAAATAATATTGGTATATCAATCGGGGCCGGCTCTGAAATAAAAAACATTTTACCTGTTTCAATTCTTCTTGAATATAGATATGAAAGGGATTTCATAGATAATTTCGATTCTCCAAATATTAATATTAAAAATTATTCTCACGTAATTTTATTAGGTGTCAAAATTTAAAATGCGTATAACCCGCAACTCAACCCGCCCGCTTCTTTTCTCGTGGGCTTTTTTAGTTTCTTGGGTTGGGTGCAGTCCAAAAGTTTGTTGCTCAAATTTATTACACTATGAAAATTTTTTATAAATCATTGGCTTTGCAATTTCTCTCAGCCCGTTTGCTATGGGCGGCGGGTTAGTTGCAAGTACGTTAGCTGCTTAAAATTATTTTGGGAAGGAAAATGAAAATTTTAAAGAGTCAATTAACAAAATCTTTGCTAATAATTCTACCTTTAATAATAGCCATTATATTTTTCATTTTATTTATACAAACGAATGATGAACTATATCAGTCTGAAATTAAATATCAAAAATTTGTTGAAAGTTATAACAAAGAGAAATCGGGACTAATTGCACAGAATAATAATTTGAGAAAAATCCTTCAGACTAGAAAAGATGATATGCCCAATAACATAAGTTTATATGATTGGGACATTGAAAAATTAAAAGAAAAAGGGCTATTAAATCCTATTCAAAATATTCTTATGGATTTAACAAATCATAGTGAATTAATTCCTTATGAGGGAATATTAGGTGGGACAATGAGATTCTATGATAAGGAAAGTTGGATATTAAATAATAAATGGGTATTTGCATATTTTGAAGATGGACATTATGGTGGATTTATGTTACTTGAATATAATGTAGCTGATAATGGGAAGATAAATTGGAAAAGAATTGCTGTAACAAAAAATTAATCAAAATAAAAAAGTCGCAGCTAACAAGCGGCTCAAGCTGACTGCGAGTTCGCACTTGGCATTTTTCAAATTTTCGGGTTAGTCTTTACGTTTCGGCAGACTTATTCTAAGTTGTTCTTCTATGAAAAATTTTTATAAATCATCGGCGTGGTTGCTTCTCATAAGTTTCTTGTTTTCGGCAGCAGCTTAGCCGCAAGTACGTATGTTTAAAATGTAGTAAATATTTAATTTGAGATTTCCGATAAGGAAGTAAATAACTATAAGGAGGTCTCAAATGAAAACTGATCTTGATAAT
>CAYNUV010000456.1:0-3008 GCA_964400245.1 uncultured Ignavibacteriaceae bacterium | reverse complement strand
TTAGCCTGAGTGGTTTTAATAGGGCTTCAACTCCCTTGAATTTTCCATTCGGGCTATTTTCGTTTTATAAGTTCTTTTAATTACTGAAAAAAAAACGGTTACAAAAACGGTTACCAAACTCTCAAATTTATGGTAACTGATAGGTAACCGATTACTAAAAGGTCTCTGACTATAAAATAAAAAAGCCTCAATACAAGTTATATTGAGACTTCTTTGTGGGCAGAGACGGAATCGAACCGCCGACACAAGGATTTTCAGTCCTTTGCTCTACCGACTGAGCTATCTGCCCGTTTTTGTGTGCGGAAAAATATAAATTTTCCCCGTCATCTCAAAAATTGTTCAAAAGAAAGTCTGATTAAAAATCATTTCACAAAAAAAATAACCCTGCTTTTTTAGGGCAGGGTTATAACAAATTTAAGTAATTAAAGTTTCTATTCTACGGTAACACTTTTTGCCAGGTTACGCGGCATATCAATATTTAATCCTTTCTTAACAGCAATATGATATGCAAGAAGCTGCAATGGAATAACTGTTAAAATTGGCATAAGCATCCTGATTGTTGAAGGTACTTTAATTGAGTAATCAACAAGATTATCAATAGTATTATCGTTATCTGTTGCAATTGCAATTATCCTTCCACCACGCGCTTTTACTTCTTCAATGTTGCTTATAATTTTATCATAGGTGGAATCTTTCGGTGCAATAAATACAACCGGCATATTTTCATCTATTAGTGCAATTGGGCCGTGTTTCATTTCTGCTGCAGGATAACCCTCGGCATGAATGTATGAAATTTCCTTAAGTTTAAGTGCACCCTCCAAAGCGACTGGAAAATTATAACCTCTGCCAAGATAT
Organism: uncultured Ignavibacteriaceae bacterium; assembly: GCA_964400245.1. Classification (GTDB taxonomy): domain Bacteria; phylum Bacteroidota; class Ignavibacteria; order Ignavibacteriales; family Ignavibacteriaceae; genus RBG-16-34-14. The sequence continues at coordinate 2,153 of CAYNUV010000456.1, read as the reverse complement.
AAGAAATTATTTGCATCTTTAAATTCCGATGCTATTTCTTCAATCTGATCATTCAATTTTAATATTGCATTTATTTTTTCCGGTAAAGACATTAACTCTTCAGCAATTGCTCTTCCGTCAATCTGACTCATACTTTTTCTTCTTGCAATAAGTAAAGTGATTAATGAAAGAGTAACCAGTTGAGATGTAAATGCTTTGGTTGATGCTACACCAATTTCAGGACCCGCATGAGTATAAACTCCTGCATTAGTTTCTCTGGCAATTGAACTTCCAACAACATTACATATTCCAAGAACAAGAGCACCTTTAAGTTTTGCTTCGCGAAGTGCTGCCAGAGTATCGGCAGTTTCACCGCTTTGTGAAATAAACAAGATAGCGTCATCCTTGTTGATAATAGGATTTCGGTAACGAAACTCAGATGCATATTCAACTTCAGTTGGAATTCTGCAAAATTGTTCAAACATATATTCTCCAACCAAACTGGCATGCCATGAAGTTCCACAGGCTGTTATTATAATTCTCTTTGAATTGACTAATCTATCTACAACTTCCGTTAGTCCTCCTAAAATTGAAGTCCCTTTTTCATATAAAATTCTTCCTCTCATTGAATTGCTTATAGTTTCCGGCTGTTCCATAATTTCTTTAAGCATAAAGTGTTGATAACCACCTTTGTCAATTTCTTCGAGAGTCATACTTATTTCATGAACTTCTTTTTGAATTTCATCATCTGAAATTGTTTTCGCAACAAACCTGTCTTTATAAACTTCAACAAGTTCACCATCTTCAAGATATATTACCTGCTTAGTATGCGATAGTATTGCAGAAACATCAGAAGCTATAAAATTTTCATTTTCACCAAGTCCTAATACCAATGGAGAACCTTTTCTGGCAGCAATTATTTTATCAGGTTCACCTTCATAAATAACAGCTATTCCATAAGTGCCTTCAACTTCAGTTAAAGCAAGTCTTACAGCTTTAAATAATGGGTTACCTTTTTTTAAGAAGCTATCTATAAGATGTGGAAGAACTTCAGAGTCAGTTTCTGTTTTGAATTCATATCCAAGTTTTTCAAGTCCTTTTTTTAATGTTCTGAAGTTTTCAATAATACCGTTATGAATTACATAAAGATTTTTAGCAGCATTATAATGTGGGTGTGCGTTTATTTCATTCGGAATACCATGAGTAGCCCATCTTGTATGTCCTATACCTATCTTAGCAGATAAATTTGCTTTTCCAATTTTTTCCTCTAAAAGAGATACTTTTCCTTTATTTTTTACAACTGTTGAGTGGCTGTTTGAAAGGATTCCTATTCCTGCCGAATCATAACCACGGTATTCGAGTCTCTTTAGTCCGCTTATAAGAATCGGGATGCAATTCTTTTCACCAATATAACCAACTATTCCGCACATTTTACACCTACGATATAAATTGAATTCTTGAAATAGAACAATAATAATGCCTTTTGAAAAGTAATGAATAAGCCCGATATATAGATTTGAATTGTGGAAACTTTACCATAATGACAAAATGTCATTTAACTTTTGCCAGTTTTTGAGTTATAGTCTTAACAACATCATTATTTTTATAGATCATTTTATAAAAATATAGACCGTTTGCAATTTCATCACCATCCTGATCTTTGCCATCCCAGTAAATTCTTTTAAAACCTAAATCTTGCCCAAGTGCTGAAGCTGGAACATCAATAGATCTTATTAATCTTCCTGCTACCGTATAAATTTTTATTTTTAGTTCTTCAGGAAGATTGGCTCCAGTTAGAATAAAAGTAAAATAAGTATCATTTTTAAATGGATTTGGAAAATTATACACTTCTTTTAAATCAGAATCATTAAATACATTGAAAGAAATTCTGTAAGGATTTGAATCAAAGAAATAATTTCCTGAAGCATCTTTAGCGAGAACTTCCAAAGTATGGCTTCCATCTTCAGTTATAGTTGGTGTCCATGTAATTACTGCTTCGGAGTTTGGATATGCGATATAATCAAATTCCAATGTATCTGGTATAAAAGCAATAAGTTCAGTGTCATAAAGAATTTGAAAAAGTGACTCATCCAGAGGTAAAGGGCTGTCATCCTTAAGAGAAATTTTAACCTCTGGTTGCGAGGAAACAATATCTCCATCCAGTATATCCTTAC
>CAYNUV010000455.1:0-3012 GCA_964400245.1 uncultured Ignavibacteriaceae bacterium | reverse complement strand
AAATAAAAAGAGAAAAGATTTTATCAGAAAAAAATAAACAAATAAAACTTATAAGTGAGCCAATCAATAGAGATGTTTGAATCCTTGCTAAATCTACAAGAGAAGGCATCTCACGGAAATAAAAATAAATGAGATTCAAAGTTCGAATTTGAATTGTATAAATTAAAATTTATTTTCTGATTCAAAAAGGTAAATCTATGGCAGAATTAAAAACAAAAGAAACAAAAGCAAGCGTTGAAAAATTCCTTAATGGAATTTCAGATTTAAAAACGCGTGAGGACTGTTTCAAAATCCTTGAGATGATGAAACAGGTAACCAAAGAAAAACCAAAAATGTGGGGACCAAGCATAGTTGGTTTTGGTAATTACCATTATAAGTATGAAAGCGGACATGAAGGGGATGCCTGTATTACAGGATTTTCTCCCAGGAAACAAAATCTTACTCTCTATATTATGCCTGGATTTGAAAGATATGATGATCTTATGAAAAAGCTTGGCAAATATAAAACCGGTGGATCTTGTCTCTACTTTAAAAAGCTTGAAGATGTTGATTTGAAAGTGTTAAAGGAATTAGTAGCAAGCTCTTTTAAGTATATGAAAGAAAGGTATAAATGATTTCGGATTTGAATTTAATTGTCATCCTGAGCCTGTCGAAGGATGACAAGTCACATTTCGACAAGCTCAATGTGACATTAATTTTCATGTCCGAAAACCCTAAATCAGAACCTCAGCTTTCTCATCCCGATATGGCAGATTGCAAAATCATATTTAACCGGATCGACAGTATCAAACTTTCTTAGTTTCTCAGTTATCTCTTCTGCCATTTTCCAGCTTACATTTTTTCTGCTAGTGAGTTTTAATTTTCTACTTATCCTTGCAATGTGGGTATCAACTGGAATAACAAGTTTGCTTGCAGGTATTTCATTCCACAATCCAAAATCAAGTTCATCTTTTCTAATCATCCATCTTAAAAATAAATTCATTCTTTTGCATGCACTTCCTTTCTCTGGCAATGGGAACATAAACCTGAAACCTAAACTAACTTTCCCTATTTCTTTTCTTCTCTCAATAAAATAATTTGAGAAGCCTGAGATTGCTTCCTTAAGATTAATGGATTCCGGGTTATAATGTTTATAAAAAAGATTTTTCAGTGAGCCAAAATCAGAATAAGCTTTATTAAGCAATAGAAAAAGATCGCCAACATCTTTTGCTGAATAAAAACGGTGAACAAAATTATCTTTATTATTTTTCCTGTTATAATTAATAATAAACTTATAAGGTTTATTATCTGATAGCAGAAGAAAGTTATTAAGTGTGTTAATTATCTGTGTAACATTTCCGTACGCAAATACTGAAGCAATAAATCCCATAGCTTCAATATCTTTTTCATCAGTAAATAAATGAAGAAACTGAAGTGGATCCGGAGAGATTTGAGATTTATCAAAGGCCTTATAATGATATTCAAGTTTTTGTTTAAGAGTCATGCTTTATCAGCTAACACAAAGCTTTTTAAATTTTGTTCAAAAATAAAATAATAATTGCGATTCTCTTATTAATAAAATAATTTAATACTGACTTTACAAAAAATCATTCATTCATTGAAAATAATTTTGCTTATACTGTTACTTTTTTTTGTTGTATTTGAATCATTAACTTATGGGAAGAAAATTCCTTTAGAAGGTAACGATAAAAAATCGTCCACCGATTCATTGCACAATCAAAATCAAACAAGTAAACATCAGCTAAAATACGCATTGAATTTTAATGATTCCTTCAGTTCAAATTCATTTTTTTCAGAAAATTCTCCAACAAAAAGCATTGGTAAACCAATAGGCGCTATACTTGAAGATGGAACCACATGGTTTTATGAAAATGATTTAAATTCCACAAGGCTATTCACATTATTGGGATTAACTGCAGCTGTGGATGTTGCAGGATACTACAGGTTAAAAGATCTTCAATATCATTGGCCCACAACAAAATTCCATACAATTAATTTTAAGCTGGATTTTGAGACATATAAGTTGATGGATAAATACGGGCATTTCATGCATGCCTATTTTGCAAGTGATCTCTTTTCGCGCGGTTACAGGTGGTCTGGAATCTCAGGAGAAAATTCAATTTACTATGGAGCTTTATCAGGATGGTTATGGATGCTTCAAATAGAAATAGCTGACGGTTTTTTTGAAGCCTGGGGATTCAGCTGGGGTGATCTGATATTTAACACTTTAGGATCCGGCTTTTCCCTTATGCAGCAGCTTTATCCTGAAACTTTAGGAGGTTTACAACCAAAAGTAAGTTATCATGAATCTGAAGCGCTTAGAGAAAGAAAGTATAGCAATGGTGCAAAAAGTATGATAGATGATTACGAAGGAATAACATGGTGGCTGGGTGTAAATGCATTTCACTATATGCCTGAGAGCATTCAGAAAAATTATCCCGGATGGCTTAAACCTTTTGGTCTTGCATTAGGATATTCTGCAAACGGGATTGCTGACGACCCGCAAGGCGGAGAAAGAGTTTTACTTTTCGGTCTCGATTATGATCTTAGAAAATTATCTTTTGGTGATGACAGCGACCTGCTCAGATTTTTAAAGAATGAATTAAATATAATCAGGCTTCCCTTGCCTGCTGTAAAAATAACTCCTAACGGAGTCTGGTATGGTTTATATTTTTAGTTCTGCTTTACCCATTCTATTAATTATTCCCGGAGGAAAAACATGAACGGCTTATCTACATTAACACCATTAGTTACGATGGCAGTAAATAAAATGACCGGCGATATGAAATTCGTAGGAGTGTTTTACATTATTATAGGTGCTCTTTATTGTTTAACAATTATAGGGGCAATTATAGGAATACCATTTATTATTTGCGGTCTAAGATTGAGAGAATCTGCAGATGCTTATTCAGGCTATGTTAGTTCGAATGATGCACACATGCTTGAGAGAGCTTTTGAGAGACAGGGAAGCTTTTTCTTTATTCAGAAAGTTTTACTGATAATAGGATTAGT
>CAYNUV010000454.1:0-3012 GCA_964400245.1 uncultured Ignavibacteriaceae bacterium | reverse complement strand
AAAGATGTGTTGCCTGTGGTTTATGTTCAAGGGTTTGTCCTGCGCTTGCAATTGAAGTGCAAGCTGATGAAACAAATTATGAAAAAGAAAGATACCCTGTTAAATTTGAAATAAATATGATTCGCTGCATTTTCTGTGGATTTTGTGAGGAAGTTTGTCCTGAAGAAGCTATTGTTATGAGTAAAGATTATGAATTAGCTTTTTCCAACAGGGAAGAAGCAATCTATGGAAAAGATAAATTATTGGTTCCCGTAAGCCAGTTACAGGACAGAATTGACTTTTTAAGGCGTTATAAATAGGATTTCTGATTTGAAGTATTCATATATAGTTAATATCTTCATACCGCTATGTTTAGAAAAGCCTATATATTTTTTCTTTTTCTCTTTATGCCCCTGCTATTTTCCCAGGAAAGAGAAACTAATTACAGCTTAACTTATCCCCGGTTCATTCCTTTCAATTCATCCTTTGATATTTCTCTGACGGTTACAAACAATTATCCTGATGCTGATGAATTTACTCTTATTGTGTCTCCTGATGACGGACTAATTCTGAACCGTGCAGATTATAAATCAGTTTATGAATCATTTAAAATAGATTTTATAAAAAGTAATGATGATTTTTCCATGGAATTTTATTCTCTAAAGATTAATCTTAATGATAGCCTCAGATCGAATGGAACTATTTTTCAAATCCTTTTAAATTTTAAATTTGAAAAACTTAATCCATCATCTATAAAGATAGAAGGTTTGTTTAAGAATAATGATTCAACAATAGCTTACCTGTGGTCTGAAAATAATACTGATGAGAATTATATTAATTCTTACATTGAGTTTTATAAACCACAAAAGATTGCTGATAAAGCTTTACTTCTTGGTGAAAATTCTTTATTCCAGATAGACCTTGAAAAAAAAATAAATCACAATTTATTAATTGAATTCTGGATGAAGTTTAATGATCCGGGAATAGATTTTCTGAAAATTTTTAGAAAAGATTTTACCAAACCAGATTACCTCTTTACTATTAATGAATTCCAGATGATGTCTGTTTCTTCGAACCAGTTTAATCAATCTTATCTGAAACCTTATTTTGTGGGGAAAAAATCATGGTATCATATTTCGATTTTATTTTCAAAAGAAAACAGAAATGTATCTTTCTTCTGTGATGGTATTAAAATAGCGGATTATGATATACCCGGTTTATTTGAAGAAGATGAACTGCAGCTATTATTTGAAAATCTTTATAAAGATAAATCTTTTATGATTGATCTTTTGCGGGTAATAGATCTGAACAATTCTATTAATTCATCTTTCAATAACATTCATTCAACACACTTCAGTTCGGATAGTTCTTATGTTACTGCTAATTATAAATTTGATTCCCAAAATGAATTCGTTGCCGAAAATAAAAATGTAAAACTTGAATTCTCTAATATTAAATTTATTAAATCTGATGCACCAATTTTTGCACGATCTCCCGAATTAAATATCAGGCTGCTTGGAAATTCCTATGAACTTGAATGGAAAGGCGGGGATTATAAACAAGCTCAATATTATTTCGTTGAAAAATCTTCAGGGAATAATCCTTATGTTTCGATTCAGACTATTCAGGCAGACAACACACTTGAGAAATCATATTCATTTATAGATGTTGCAGATGAATCATCTGGTATTGTTTATTACAGGGTTAAGCAGCAAAATTATGATGGGTCGATTGTTTATTCATCCCAGGTTAAAATAGGGCAGGGCGAGCAGGAACCTTTTACATTAGGGCAGAATTATCCAAATCCGTTTAATCCTAAAACAAGTATTGTAGTTGAAATTCTTGAAGATTCGGATATTGAAATTACAATTTATAGTTTGGATGGCAGGGAAATATCAAAACTTTATAAAGGATTTCTGGCTAAAGGATTGCATAGATTTTATTTTGATGCTGAAGGTCTTCCTTCAGGAATTTATTTGTATAAAGTAGCTGCACCTAATTTTACTCAAACAAGAAAAATGATTTTGACTAAATAAAAAATGGAAGTTGTTTTATGGGGATTGTTCAATCTATCTTTTCAATTATAAAATAAAATAAAAATGCTTTCAAAAATTTTTTCAAGTTCGACTTATGGAATTGACGCTTACCTTGTTGAAGTTGAAACCCATGTTGAAAAACAAGTCCCCGGATTTATCATTGTTGGTTTGCCTGATAATGCAGTTAAAGAAAGCAGGGAAAGAGTTACTGCGGCAATTAAAAACAGTGGATTTGAATTTCCTATAAAAAAAATAACAGTAAACCTTGCACCTGCAGATATTAAAAAAGAAGGAAGTGCTTTCGATTTGCCAATTGCAATCGGGATCCTCTCTGCAATAGAAAAAGTAGAGACAGGAATGTTGGGAGATTCAGTTTTACTCGGTGAACTTTCTCTCGATGGATTTCTTCGTCCGATTAAAGGTGCTTTATCAATATCGGTTGAAGCTAAAAAAAAAGGAATGAAAAGAATCATTCTCTCAAAAGATTCTGCGGGAGAAGCCGGAATAGTTGATGGAATTGAAGTATATGGAATGGAAAATCTTTTTGAAGTTGTTCAATTTCTTAATGGAGATATTGAAAAGAAACCAGTTATAACAGATAAAGATGAAATCTTTTCACAAGTCAATCACTATCAATTAGATTTCTCAGATGTTAAAGGGCAGGAAAATGTTAAAAGAGCTTTGGAAGTGGCGGCTGCAGGCGGGGATAATATTTTAATGATTGGTCCGCCAGGTTCCGGTAAAACAATGCTGGCAAAAAGAATTCCTTCTATTCTTCCACCATTAACTTTTAATGAAGCTCTTGAGACGACAAAGATTCATTCGGTTGCAGGAATTTTACCAAAGGAAAAAGCACTGGTTACAGAAAGGCCATTCAGAAGTCCGCATCATACTATCTCCGATGCGGCTTTAGTTGGCGGAGGTTCTTTTCCAAGGCCTGGTGAAGTTTCTTTTGCACATTTTGGAGTTTTATTTCTTGATGAGCTTCCCGAATTTA
>CAYNUV010000453.1:0-3015 GCA_964400245.1 uncultured Ignavibacteriaceae bacterium | reverse complement strand
AATACTGAAGAGCGGAAAATACACCCATTAGCTCCAAAGAATAAGAGGTTATTCTTAGATAGGTTAAAGATACAGGATTCATTTATTTTTTTGAACTTATGAGTGTTAATTACTACTTGAGAAACTAATGAATAAGGTGTTGCAAATGGGTCTTCAACTCCTAATGCATTAATATATTTGAGAAAATTACTGTCAGAATTTCTGTAATCCAGAAGAGATTGGGAAGCCATTATGCTTTTATCTTTAAATGGAGAAAGCATTTGATTTATCCAATCTTTACTTAGTAAGATATTGTCGTGGTCAAGAAATGCGATAAATTCTCCTTTTTCTTTTGAAACCCCTTGGTCTTTCCCATTTCCCTTTCCTTCTGAAAGCTTATTTGGATTATGAAACAATTTGATATTTTTTTCTTTTTTAATATAATCTTTAACAATCTTAAGAGTATTATCTGTAGAACCACCATCCATAATTAGAACCTCATACTCTTTTTTATCCATATTCTGCATTAGGATAGAGTCTAAACACTCAGTTAGAGTTCTTTCTGCATTAAGTATACCTAAAATGTAGCTTACCTTGATTACCATTTTATATCTTTATTTTGTTGATAGGAACTTGATCTATGTAAAGTTTATACCAAATTTCAAGATTTAATAAACTCCATAATTTATGATCATTTCTATATTTAGTAGGGTTACTTACTAATTTTTTAAGGGGGTCTGTTTGGAAAAGATATCTTTTTGACAAGTCATTAATATGTGAGTTTACTCTACTTGAGAATTCCTTATTTGTAAACCAAGTAGAAATTGGTAGGCTGAATCCTTGTTTCTTGCGATCCAAAATTACTTTTGGTAAATGGGGAGAAACAGTTTCTCTAAACAGTTTACGGTTTATTTTATTCTCTTTAGGAATTGAAAAGAAATATTCTATTAAGTCTTTGTCTAGAAATGGAGCTCTTGTCTCTAATCCGTGAGCCATACTCATTTTATCTACCTTCATAAGCAAGTCATTTGGAAGCCATTCCTTAAAGTAAAAGCCAATAGAGGCTTTGTATAAATCATCATTTTCAATGAATTTATCTAATAAATCAGGCCGAGTCTCACCAGTAAACTCTTTTAGTTCTTTAGAATTAAATGGAAAATAATATAGTTTTTTGTAAGCTTCTTGTATATTTTTACTTCTCAGCAAGTCTGCTCCAAATTGGTAAATTTGTTTTTTAGGATAATTGTTTAGAGGAGAAATTGCTTGCAGTAATGGAGCCATTATACCTCTTTTGATAAATGTTGGAATTTTATCCAATTTTTTTAAAAGAGGAAGCGAATTAACTGTGTGATACCCTCCAAAAACTTCATCTCCACCTTCTCCAGAGAGCGCAACTTTGACATGCTTTGAAACCTCTTTAGATAGTAGATACGTAGGTAGACTTGCAGGGTCTGAAATAGGCTCGTCTAAATGCCAGACTACTTTTGGTAAATGTGGTAGCATTTCTTGGTCTAAAATTATTTCTGTGTGATTTGTTCCAAACTGATCTGCTACTATACGCGCATATTTACTTTCATTAATTCCTTCTTTAAAACCTACTGAAAATGTCGATATCTTTGAAGTGTGTCTAGCCATATAAGAAACGATAGCGCTAGAGTCAAGTCCTCCAGATAGTAAAACTCCAACAGGAACATCTGAAATAAGCCTTTTTTTCACGGAGGATTCTATTAACTCATCTACTTCTTGAATCGTTGGTTGTCTATTTGAAGTAAGTGGAGGTAAGTCCCAAAAACTAGAAAGGACTAGCTTATTTTTAGAAAAGACTCCAAAATTACCTGGAGGCAATTTAGAGATGTGAGAAAAGACAGTATCGTTGCCAGGAGAGAAACGAGAAGATATTGTATCAAGTAAAACTTTCTTGTTTATCTCTCGAGAAACGCCCGCCTTTAAAATAGATTTGATTTCGGATGAAAATATGATCCCATCTTGGGTAAGTGAGTAATAAAGTGGTTTTTTACCTATTCTATCGCGCGCGATTATTAATGATTTTTTGTGCTTATCCCATAATCCTAAAGCAAACATTCCATCAAGCTTAGAGAATATCTTTACACCATATTCTTCATAGCCATAAATGATAACTTCAGTATCGCTATTACTCTTGAAGGCGTATCCTTTTTTCTCTAAATCTTGTTTTAATTCTTTAAAATTATAAATCTCTCCGTTAAAGACTATTGAAATAGAATTGTTTTCATTAAACATTGGTTGTTTGCCTTTAGGAGAAAGATCGATTATGCTAAGGCGTCTGTGACCTAATGAAATTCCCTTGTCTACATAATAACCTTTTGAATCAGGACCCCTATGCGCAATACAATCTGTTATTGAACGAATTAGAGATTTATCTCCCCAAGTAAAACCTGTTATACCGCACATTAAGATGAATAGTCAATTTTGTAGGCGACTAATCCTCCAAAGCTATTATCATAGGGGTAAATCAATGTGAAAACAGCACCATCTCTTGATATTTCTTTTTTAAGATCATACTGGACTATTTGACCCTGTGGTGAAACTATGATGCTGGAGTTAAAGTAAGGAAATAAAATTCCAGTAACCCCTTGTTCATTTTGAACTTGTTGCAAAATCCACGTCGGATGATGCGGCTCTAATATCGAAGCAATGATAAATTTAGGCCTTTCTTCCCGTAGTAGTTTTGTGAAATTTTCTTCGGCCATTCTAGCATATGTAATGACTTCTCTTTCTGCATATGCAGTTGTTTGAGTATATGAAACACTTAAGATCTTATCTTGTGGGAGAGAGTTTTCTTTTATTATTAAGGAAGCCTCTTTTACAGGCAAGTAACTAAACTTTTTATTTTCAATTAATTTATTTGTATGGTTTAATTGAGGAATAACAAAACCAAGCAATAAGATAATTGCAAAAACGATTGCAATTATCTTTGAATGTTCTTTTATTTTGTCATAAATTTGAAGTGCTGTTTTTCCTGCAAAAAAGAATATAAATGGAATCATTAAGAAAACC
>CAYNUV010000452.1:0-3020 GCA_964400245.1 uncultured Ignavibacteriaceae bacterium | reverse complement strand
CGTGAACTTGGTTCAAGAAATATCACAGTTAATTCTGTAGCTCCGGGTTATATTCAAACTGAAATGACAAATAAACTTACTGAACAACAAAAAGAATTAATTTTAACACAGGTTCCGTTAAAGAGAATGGGTACAATTGAAGATGTAGCAAAAGTTGTCTCTTTCCTTGCTTCAAATGAAGCCGACTATATTACCGGCCAGGTAATATCTGTTGATGGCGGATTGGCAATGTAAATTTTTTTATCTTTAAGTAACTAAAAAAAATAATATATAGGAGAAACATATGGACGTTGAAGTCAAAGTAAAAGAAATAATAATGGATAAATTAGGTGTTGAAGAATCTCAAATTACACCTGAAGCTTCTTTTACTAACGATTTAGGTGCTGACTCCCTGGATATAGTTGAACTTGTTATGGGTTTTGAAAGCGCCTTCCAGGTTTCAATTCCCGATGAAGACGCTGAAAAAATTGGAACCGTTGGTGATGCTATGAAATACTTAAAGGAAAAACTCGGTTCCTAATTTAATTCACGTACGGGAATTTCTTAAATGATCTTCCCGGCTTGAACCTCTCTTTTCAGGAATGAATGCTATGCCTTCGGACAGACCACATTTAATTTTTATCTTTAGGAGTAATGTATGAATAATCGAAGAGTAGTTGTAACCGGAATGGGTACAATTACTCCTATTGGCAACAACCTGGATGAATTTTGGGATGGATTGCTTAAAGGTAAAAATGGTGTTGATCTTATAACCAAGTTTGATACTACAAAATTTGAAACAAAGTTTGCTGCTGAAATCAAAAATTTTCATCCTGAAGATTATCTTGATAAAAAAATTATCCGCAGGTTAGATCCTTTTACACGCTATTCCTTAGTTGCTGCCGAAATGGCTCTTAAAGATTCCGGAATCAATCTTGAAAAAGTTGATAGGGAAATGTTTGGGGTTATCTATGGAAGCGGCATCGGCGGAATGGATACATTGCAGCAGCAGCATTTTATTTATTTTGAAAATAAAGGTCCTGCCAAGATAAGTCCTTTCTTTGTCCCGATGATGATATCAGACATGGCTGCGGGACAAATTTCAATCAGGTATGGCTTAAAAGGACCCAACTATGCAACAACTTCCGCTTGCTCTACTGCTTCTCATGCCATTGCAGATGCTTTTATGCTTATACAAAGAGGAAGTGCAAATGTTATGCTTTGCGGAGGATCTGAAGCTGCAATTACCGAACTATCCATTGGTGGTTTCAATGCGATGCGTGCACTATCAACATGGAATGATCGTTATCTTGAAGCATCAAGGCCATTTGATATTGACCGGAATGGATTTGTTATGGGTGAAGGTGCAGGTACATTAATTCTTGAAGAATTTGAACATGCAATTAAAAGAGATGCTAAAATTTATTGTGAAATTGCAGGAGTTGGCTTAACAGGAGATGCGCATCATATGACAGCTCCTTCTCCGGGAGGTGAAGGTGCGGTAAGAGCAATGAGAGAAGCTATTCGTGATGCCGGAGTTTCTGCTGCTGATATAGATTATATAAATGCACATGGCACTTCAACACCTTATAACGATGTTACTGAAACAATTGCTATTAAAACCTGCTTCGGTGAACATGCATATAAACTTGTTATAAGTTCTACAAAGTCTATGACAGGACATTTACTTGGAGCTGCCGGAGGGGTTGAAGCAATCGCAACTGTAATGTCGTTAATAAATAATATTGTACCGCCCACTATTAATTTAACTAAACCTGATCCAGAGTGCGATCTTAATTACAGTCCTTTAAAAACTACTGAGAAAAATATTAATTGTGCAATAAGTAATACTTTTGGTTTTGGAGGACATAATGCCTCTTTACTGTTTAAAAAATTTAATACCTGATATTTTTTTATGCTTTCCCGGTTCGTTAATAAATTTAAGAGTAAAAAATCTGTAAAAGTATTGAAGAAACTTTTTACCAATGATAAAATTAAAGAACTGGAATCCCGTATGGGATACAAAATCAGGAATAAGATTCTCTTCATCCAGGCACTTGTCCACAGATCATATCTTGAAGAAAGCGGGGAGTTTACAATTTCTAATGAAAGACTTGAATTTCTTGGAGATGCGGTTTTAAGCCTTGTTGTTGCTGAATATCTTTATTCTCATTTCCCAGAAAAGGATGAAGGTTTTCTTACAAAAGTAAGAGCTAAAGTTGTGAACAGGACTGCTCTTGCAGGTGCAGCAGAAAGTTTGAATTTGAGCAGCTTCATTATCATTGGAAAAAATCTTTCTTTATCATTTAAAGATGGAGCTAAAACTGTTTTGTCTGATGCTTTGGAAGCAATTGTTGGAGCTGTTTACCTGGACTCCGGTCTTGAAGAAACAACAAAATTCATTAACAGAATGTTAATTAAACCTGTATCGAAGGATGATGATTTCCTTCTTGATGAAAATTTTAAAAGCCAGCTTCTGGAATATGCACAATCAAAGAGAATGGATAATCCAGCATATTTGGTAATTGATGAAGTAGGACCGCAGCATAACCGGGTTTTTACAGTTAAAGTTTTAATAGGTAAAGATGAGTATGGAATTGGCCAGGGGAAAAATAAAAAATCCGCAGAACAGGATGCTGCCAAAGCTGCAATGATTAAAATTATGGAAGAAAGTATATAGCTTTCCCTTCTCTCATCTTTAAGATTCTTTTCACAATAATTAATTAAATTTGTTTATGAAAATCTGTAAGTTTTGAATTTTATTAGAAAGAAACTATTTATATGAAAATTCTTGAACATCCTGATAAATTTGTTAACCGGCATATAGGTCCCAATGAAAATGAAATTAATGATATGCTTGCAACGATTGGAATTTCTTCAATAGATAAATTGATAGATGAAACAATCCCCAAAGGAATAAGATTAAGTAAAGATTTAAATCTTGATGAGCCTGTTACTGAATACAGGTTTATAGAAAATCTTAAAAAGATTGCTCAGAAGAATAGCGTATTTAAATCTTACATCGGGATAGGATATTATCC
>CAYNUV010000451.1:0-3027 GCA_964400245.1 uncultured Ignavibacteriaceae bacterium | reverse complement strand
ATAACTATTAAACCCAAATACTGATAATGCAAATGAATAAACAGTAAAAATTAAAGCTGCTAAACATAGAATTCCAAAACTCAAATATATTGAAAGCTTTGTTTTATAATGCTTTATCTCAATGAATTGGAGTTTTGATTTGGAGAAATAATATAACTTTTTCATAATCAGTGGGCGAATTTAAGGATATTAGGTATGTTTGTCAAGAACTGAGTCATTATTCAAAATCATGTTCAAAATAATCAACACCTCTGGCAACTTCATTTGATTTATTTGCCATTTTATGAATAAGCTTTTCCTGGAATACCTCTGCTGCTTTATAACCATAATGTTTTAGCAGATAATTTAAACTTACAACTTCTGAAATGACAGTTATATTTTTGCCCGGTAGAATTGGGAGCTTAACATAAAGAATATCAACTCCGGCTATATTTACTGTTTCTTCATCTAATCCGGTTCGTGTGTATTCTGCTTCTGCATCCCATACTTCAAGCTCAACTATAATTTCTAATCTTTTTTGATATCTGATTGCTCTTATACCAAACATTCTTTCAACGTCTATAATTCCAAGTCCCCTGATTTCCATAAAATGTTTAGCCAGGTTAGTTCCGGATCCCATAATAATCCCCTCCCCTTTCTTTGAAAGGATTATCAAATCATCTGCAACAAGCCTATGTCCTCTTTCAACAAGGTCAAGAGCAACTTCACTCTTCCCTACTCCGGATTTACCAATAAAAAGAATTCCTACTCCATATACATCTACGAATGAACCATGAATAGAAATTCTTTCAGCAAAATGATCATCGAGAAAATCACTGACAAAATAAACCAATTTAGTTGTAGAAAACGGAGTACCAAAAAGTGGTATGTTATATTTATTAGAAAGATCAATCAATTCCTGGAAAGGTTTATTATCATTGGTTAATATTATACAGGGAATATTGAACTGGAAAATTCTTTCAATTGCTTTAACTCTTTTATCGTAATTTAACTGATTTAAATATTGCATTTCAGTATTACCAAAAACCTGAACCCGTGAGAATGAAAAAAGATCTACAAATCCTGCTAAAGCAAGTCCCGGCCGGTGAAGGTTTTGTTCGTAGATTTTTCTATCGAAACCGGATGTATCTGAAAATAAATTGAGCTTAAATAAATCTTTTGAATTCTCATAAAAGAATTCAACAGTAATAAGCTCCTTCCTTGAAATTGCTTTCTGATCAATTTTTATCATCTGGTATTAAGCACTCTTCTTGTTTTAAGTTTTCTCAGTTGTCTTGAGAGTTTTCCCACAGCTGAACTTATTGATTTCTCAAATTCATCTGAATCCTCGGCTGCACGTAATGTTTGACCAGGCACCTGTAATATTATTTCCGCACTCTTAATGCTGTCTTTTGAATTTAAATAACTTAGCTTCACATCTGCACTAAGTATATCATCATTATATTTTATTAAACCGGATACTTCCGAAGAAATAAAATCTTTTAAAGTTTGGCGGGCTTTAAATTTCCTTGCTGTTATTAAGATATTCATAATTACCTCCTCAAAATTAAGATTTTGGATGAGACTTTTTATAAGCTGATTTTAATCTTTCAACGCTAACATGAGTATAAATTTGGGTTGTGGACAAATTTTCATGCCCAAGTATTTCTTTAACGGCTTTCAAATCAGCGCCGTTATCAAGCATATGAGTTGCGGCGCTATGCCTTAAAACGTGCGGACTTTTTTTCCTGATATCTGTAACCAAAGACAAATATTTATTTACAATACGATGCACCATCCTTGGATAAATTCTCTTCCCTTTTTCTGTAGTCAAAAGAGGTGTTGATATGTTTTGAAATTTTCTCTTAGTAAAATAATTCTTTATAACTTCAACAGACTTTCCACCAACAGGCACAATCCGCATTTTGCTTCCTTTGCCAAGCACCTTTAGTGTTCTTTCCTTCAGATTTAAATCTCCATAATTCAATTTACACAATTCATCAACTCTTATTGCGCATCCATAAAGAATTTCAATAATGGTTTTATTCAATTCAGGATTTTCATCTTTTTCAATTTCATTATAGCTTTCAAGTATTGCAGATGTTGAAGCAATCTCAGGCAATTTTCTGGGAATCTTTGGACCCGATATAGCTGAAGCCGGATTTACTTCAACGTATTCGTTCAGGTATGCATATTTAAATAAGCCGCGGATCGAAGATATTTTTCTTGAGATAGACTTGCGCTCAATTTTACTTTCGCTTAAAGTCATCATGTAAAATTTTATAAATCGCTCATTGATTTCGGAAATGTTAGTCCTGGAATATTCATTGCAGTATGAATTGAATCCTTCAAGATCTGAGCGATAGGATTTTATAGTATTTTCGGAATAACGTTTAATACTCCTCAAATACTGGAGATATTCTTCTGTTATTTTTTCAATCAACATTAAAATTTATTCTTCAACTTCTTCTACTTCAGCAGGAACTAATTCTTCATTGCAATTCGGGCATTTAAGATAATTACCCTTCTTTACAGAATAACGCTGAAACATATATTCTGAGTCACCATTTGGACAGGGTTGAATAACCGGTTTATACCAGCTTACAAAATCACATTTAGGATACCTTGAACATCCGTAAAATAGTTTATTTCTTTTTGATTTCCTCTCGACTACATCACCCTCTTTACATTTAGGACAGGAAATTCCAAGTGTGATATTTTTTATAAAATCACACTCAGGAAACTTTTCGCAGCCAATGAATCTGCCAAACTTACCTTCTCTATAAACTGTCCGGTTTCCACATTTTTCACATTTCTCTCCGGTATATTCAGGTTCTCTGTTGGCAGCAGCAATTTCTCTGAATGATTTTATATTCTTACAGGTCGGATAATTTGTACACGCCAGGTATTTTCCATAACGTCCAAATTTTATTTCCATTTCACTACCACAAAGATCGCAAAGAATCTTTTCAACTTTATCCTCAACGAGTTTAAGAGATTCTGAAAAAGGATTATAAAAATCATTTAAAACTTTAACATATTCTATTT
>CAYNUV010000450.1:0-3029 GCA_964400245.1 uncultured Ignavibacteriaceae bacterium | reverse complement strand
AAGGTATAATAAAACCGTTATAAGCAAGAAATATGATTGGCTAAAGGAATTTAATATTAATACAATAATTGATATTGGAGCTAACATTGGATTGTTTACATTACAAATGCATCAGATTTTTCCTGAAGCAGAAATTTTTGCATTTGAACCACAGAAGGACTGCTATAATAAATTAAAAAAGAATGTTGCTAACATTAAAGGAGTAAAAACTTATAATCTTGCGTTAGGAGAGAAAAAAGAAACAAAAAATATAATTGTTAATTCATTTAACCCCAGCTCTTCAATTTTAAATATTTCTGAAATGCATAAAAATGCTTTCCCATTTGCTCGGGAATCCTCAATAGAAAAAATAGAAATAGATACACTTGATAATGTGATAAATGAAATAGAATTGAATAAAGATATATTCCTTAAAATTGATGTGCAGGGATATGAAAAACATGTATTGTCTGGTGCAAAAGAAACATTAGAAAAAACGGTGGTCATAATTATCGAATTATCTTTTGAACAATTATATGTTGATTCGCCTCCGTTTGATGAAATATATAATATACTTTATGAAAAAGGATTCAGATATCGTGGAATATGGGACCAGGTAAACAACCCGTTAAATGGAAAACCGCTTTACCAGGATGCAGTTTTTATAAAGTTGAATTAATAGAAAAAAATTGAAAAGAAAGATTTTTATAAATGCTGTAAGCTCTCTGATACAGGTTATAATAGTAACATTAGTTTACATCGTTTTATATAAATACCTGTTTGATAAAATCGGTGTTGAACAATTAGGTATCTGGTCTTTGGTTTTAGCTTCTTCATCAATTCTTAACATAAGCAATCTCGGGTTTTCTTCAGGTGTAATAAAATATGTAGCTAAATATGCAGCATTAAATGACAATCAAAAAATAGTTGATATAATACAGACATCATTGATAACTGTTGGAATTACCAGCGGCATAACTATTCTTTTAGTTCTCCCTTTTGCCGGGTTGGTGCTGAAGCTTATTGTACCTGCAGATTATCTTACCCTCAGTCTTTCTATCCTGCCTTATTCATTAATTAGCTTATGGATTACAATTATCAGCCAGATCTTTACCTCGACACTTGATGGTTTCCAGAGATTTGATTTAAAAAATATAATTGTTATTACCGGGGTTGTTCTGTACCTGGGATTTACAGTAATTCTTGTCCCCGAATATAAATTATTTGGTGTAGTGTATGCACAGATTTTCCAGTCCTTATCAATTCTATTATTCAGTTTGATACTTGTAAAAAAAACATTTGCTGAATATTCGCCGTTTTTGTTAAGATGGAGAAAGGAAACCTTTAAGGAAATGTTCAATTACAGTATAAAATTGCAGGGCATGTCTGTTATTCAATTATTATATGACCCTGTTACTAAAGGTTTATTAACCAAATTTGGGGGACTTGCTGCTACAGGTTATTATGAGATGGCGAACAGGTTAATACAAAGAGTAAGAAGTTTTGTTTTAGCTGCTAACCAGGTATTGGTTCCTGCTTTTGCATCAATTGTTGAAGAAAGTGAGGAGAAGTTTAAAAATTTATATGCTGCAAGTATTAATTATGCTATATACCTGGCAATACCAATCTTTTTATTTATGATTACTGCAGCACCTTTAATATCAGTAATCTGGATTGGAAGCTACGAAACATATTTTGTTAGTTTTTTAATTATTCTTTCCGTTGCCTGGTCTTTGAATATTATTTCTGCCCCGGCATATTTTGCAAACCTGGGTACCGGTGATTTAAACTGGAATTTAATAAGTCATATCGTTATCGGTATCCTGAATTTGATGCTCGGTATTATTATGGGTTATTCAGGCGGGCCCCTTTTTGTTATTTATGCCTGGGGAATTTCAGTAGTTATCGGCAGTTTATTAATACCAGTTAGTTTCCATCTCAGAACCGGGATTAGTGTTTTAAAATTGTTTAGTAAAGAAAATATTATCCTGCTCATTGTAAATATAGTTGCTTCAGTTTCATCATTAGCTGTTTACACTTATTTAAGTACGAGTATTAATATTGTTTATTTATCCTTGCTGGTATTTTTAACATATATTTTAATCAGCGGGTATTTCATTTGGAATCATTCTGTAAGAATGAATTTTGTAAATATTATAAAAGGAGTATTTAGAACTGATAGTTAAATGGATAAAGATAATTATTTGAAACTTCCGAAGATTAGTATTGTAACGCCTTCCTATAACCAGGGTAAATTTATTGAAAAAACTATTTTATCTGTTCTCAACCAAAACTACACTAACCTGGAATATATTATTATAGACGGAGGTTCGACAGATGAAAGTGTGGAGATAATAAAGAAGTATGAAAAAAAATTACATTACTGGATTAGTGAAAAAGATTCCGGGCAGTCAGAAGCATTGAATAAAGGTTTTGCTAAAGCTGGAGGTGAGATATTTGGATACTTAAACTCTGACGACATTTATTTAGATAACACACTTAATTTTATTTCAGATTTCTTCAACAATAATAAGAAGGTTGATATTGTGTATGGAAATTGTCTGGTGATAGATGAACGTGATAAGGTGTTAAATCTGTCTGTAGCTTTACCTTTTAAACTTGAAGAACATTTAAACGGGGTTTTTTCAATTCCCCAGCCCGGCTCCTTCTGGAAAGCTGAAGTATTTAAAAAAGCAGGTGAGTTTAATATTAATAATCATACCTGTATGGATGGTGAATTTTTTGCTAAAGCAGGGTTGAAGGATTTTAAATTTAAAAGTATCAATAAGAATTTTGCATCGTTCAGAATTCACACTAGTTCTAAAACGGGGGATTACACAAGCAGTTTGAAAGAAAAATATCTTGAAGATCAGAAAGATTATATAGAATCACTTTCAAAGAGGAAAAGAACAGAATTACAAAAAAAAATACATTCCTTTTTATATACTTTAAAATACCTGCCAATGAAGCTGAAGGTAAGATTATTGTGGTTTAATTCTTCAAGGTGAAAAAACTATTACAAAAGTTGAAAAATATCTGAAATTATTCCT
>CAYNUV010000449.1:0-3029 GCA_964400245.1 uncultured Ignavibacteriaceae bacterium | reverse complement strand
TATTATAGTTACAGCAGCAGTTTCATTTACAGTTTTTACAATAGGTTTTCTAGTTTTTAATAAACTTAGATTTTCTTTTGCAGAATTGAGCTGATTAAATGATTATCTGCACAAACATAAGTAAGAAATTCCGTTGGTATGAAAGAAACGATTCTCTTAAAACTTCCTTTGTCAAATTTTTTGATAAATCAAAAAAAATATGGGAATGGTATGTTTTAAAGGATATAAATCTTAAGATCAATGAAGGTGAGAAAGTTGGATTGATTGGAAAAAATGGATGTGGAAAATCTACTTTGCTTAAGTTGATTGCAGGAATTCATACTCCTACATCTGGAAAAATAATTAATAATTCAAACAGAATGCTTGCTTTAATTGAACTCGGGGTTGGTTTTTATAAAGACTTGACCGGCAAAGAGAATATAAAACTTAACTGGGTTTTTAATGGTTTACCTAAATCAGAATTAAAAAGCAAGTATGATGAAATTGTTGACTTCTCTGGTGTAGGAGATTTTTTAAATACTCCATTGAAATATTATTCAAGTGGTATGGTCTCACGGCTTGGATTTTCAGTTGCTATTCATGCAAATCCGGATTTGCTGATTGTTGATGAAGTATTGGTTGTAGGTGACACTGAATTTCAGAAAAAATGTTTTGCTAAAATCGAAGAGGTATGTAAGGCTGGAACAACTCTGATACTGGTATCTCACAACCTGAGTGATATAACAAAAGTATGCGAAAGAGCAATCTGGTTAAATGAAGGTTCTATTAAATTTGACGGCAAATCTACAGAAGCAATAAAAAATTATTTAAATACTCTTAATCAATCTGAATTAATTGAATATAAATTGGAAAACTATGCTTGAGCCAATTAAAGTTGTGAGTATAGATATAAGTAAACCGCTAAAGGATATAGTAAATCTTGAGGGTTATAATAAAGTGCGTATCCTTTGCAGATGGAAAGAGAACTCTGTATGCAGCTTAACTTTATCGGTTGTTAATAATATTTGCCCGGCAGAATTAATAGTTAAGGAAATTGAAAAGAAAACGAATTATGAACTTGTCCGGATGCTGCTTATGTTCAGCCTGGAATATGGAGTAAAACTAAATGAAAAAATTCTCGGTGAATTATTATTAAAAGAAAATCTTAATGATATTAAACAAGAACCTTTTGTTACTGTTGCTGTATGCACAAGAGACCGCGCCGATCAATTAAAATCCTGCCTTGATTCTTTACAAGAATTAAACTACTCAAACCTTGATTTAATTCTTGTAGATAATGCACCCTCAAATAATCTGACAAAAGATCTGGTTTGTAATAATTATCCTCGGTTCAGATACATATGTGAACCAAGACCAGGATTAGACTGGGCTAGAAACAGAGCAATACTTGAATCAAAAGGAGAAATCATTGCTTTCACTGATGATGATGTTATTGTTGATAAAAATTGGGTAACTGCAATAGCTAAAACTTTTCTTGAAGAACCAGATACGATGGCTCTTACTGGTCTTGTTGAACCTTTTGAGCTTGAAGAAGAAAGTCATATTTTATTTGAAATGTATGGAGGATTTGGAAGAGGTTATAAACCCAGGTGGATTAATATTCAAAATAACTACTCAAAGAGATGGACGTTATATGGTACTGGCCAATATGGTACTGGTGCAAATATGGCTTTTAGAAATTCTATATTTCAAAAGATTGGATTCTTTGATAATGCATTAGATGTGGGCACGATTACTAATGGCGGTGGTGATCTAGATATGTTCTTCAGAGTTTTGAAATTTGGTTATACACTAAAGTATGATCCCAATGCTATAGTTTTTCATAAACATAGAAATGAATATTCAAAACTTAAAAAACAATTAACAGACCATGGTATTGGGTTTTATTCGTTTATGGTAAGAAATTTTCTTGCATTCCCTGAAGAAAGATGGCAAATTTTTAAACTTTGTGTTTATTATCCCCTTTTCTGGAATACAAAAAAGTTTCTAATATCCTGTCTTAAGCCTGTCCGCTTTCCGCGGGAATTAATTTTAAAAGAATTATTTGGTTCATTTATTGGATTATTCCGATATCAAAAAGCACTTAAGAATTCTAAAAATATTGAAAAAACTTTCGGGAAGGTTGATTACAATTTTAATTCCGGTTCATTATTTATTAAAGAGGAAAAAACTAAGCAAAAGAAAAAATTTATTGCCGTTAGAAAGTTAGATCTAAATAAAAAGTTACAACCTCTTTTAGATATAGATAATTATGAATGGGTAAGAATATTTGCAGTTAAAGATAAAAAACTTTTAGGAAGCTTTGATTATCAAAATAATTTCAGAAATATAAATATTAATGAGCTAAAGGAATTACTTATTGATAAAATATGGACCAAAATAATTGATCATGATTCATCAAGATATTGGGAAACTTTGTCCGGCTTAATATCTGATTATAGAAATTTTGTTGTTCCTAAAGGCCTCCATAATACTTTACCAAAAGAAATTCCTGTTTCAATAGTAATTGCTACATTAGACCGACCTGATGATTTAAATGCATGCCTCGAATCTTTAACTGAAAAAAAATACGAGCGTAATGTTGAAATTGTCATTGTAGACAACAATCCTTCTTCAGGTTTAACACCACAGATTTTAAGAAATTTCCCTGACGTAAAATTAGTTAATGAAACCAAGAAGGGCCTTTCCTTTGCCAGGAATTCAGGCATTAGAGCTGCAACAGGTAAAATTATTATTACAACTGATGATGATGTAGTTTTCCCGGATGAGTGGCTTGAAAACTTATTGATACCTTTTTCAAGGAATGATGTTGCTGGTGTAACCGGAAATACTCTACCTTATGAACTTGAAAATCATTCACAGTTTCTATTTGAAAGATATGGAGGATTGGGTAAGGGATTTGAACAAAAAGAGTTTGGACCTGACCATTTCGAACATTACAGATACCTTCCATTCCCAACATGGGATATTGGTGCTACCTCAAATGCGGCTTTCAGAGCAGAGATATTTCATAATCCTAAGATAGGTTT
>CAYNUV010000448.1:0-3032 GCA_964400245.1 uncultured Ignavibacteriaceae bacterium | reverse complement strand
ATGGGGAAGCTGGAATGATCAGATTCGAAACGGTGTAAAGGGTGAAAATCCTTATAACGGGCTTGGATGGATTTTTGGTAAATGGTTTGGAAATAATGATCCGGGCAGAATTAAAAGTTATGTTAAAGGAACTCTTGCAAAAGATAAAAACGGTCTTTTTCAGAAGCCGGAACATTCAGTTAATTATTTTGAATCTCATGATGGTTATACATTAGGAGACTTTATAAGAATTGGATTGAGAGATATTGATCCTCATAAAGTTATTAAAGATGTTAAGATAACTCCTCTTCAGTTACAATTAAATAAACTTGCTGCATTATTCCTCTTTACCTCGCAGGGAATAACAATGATACATTCAGGGCAGGAGTTTGCAAGAACTAAAGTTGTTTCTCGTGATAATGATATACCCGATACGACAAAGGGAATGATTGATCATAATTCTTATAACAAGGATAATGAAACGAATTATATTAATTATGAGCATGCAAAAATCAACAAAGAGTTGCTTAATTATTACAAAGGTTTAATTGAGTTAAGAAATACTTATCCTGCATTCAGAAGAGCAAAGTATGAAGAGATAACTTTTTATGAAGTAAATGATAATGAATTTGCGGCAGGTTATCATATTTCTTATAACAGTGATGAGTTTATAGTTTTGCTTAATGCAAGCCCTTTAGAGAAAGAAGATTTCCATCTTCCTGAAGGAAACTGGGATGTTTTCGTAAATGGAGATAATGCAGGAATACAAGTTCTTGATACTGTTATAAAGAAAATTATTCTTGAACCATCAACTGGAATGGTTTTAAAGAAAAGTTAATTTTGTAGGAACTTGATTAATCAAGTTCCTACAATTATTAACTATTTTAAATCATCTATCTCGGACGTTTGCCGGCTTTAATATCTCTGCATGCACCGCAAAGCTTTTTGTTGCTCTTGCCGGACACTCTATGATTTTTCTTAATACTTTTACCAGCGGAACAATCACTGAATATATGAAATACACTTCCCCCTTTTGAGTAATAAGGACTGGCTGCTCTTGCCATTAGTAATCCTCCATCTTGTTTTTTGTTAAAGAAAGTTTAAGAACGTTTTTTAACCTATAAAAAGTTTTGCAGTAATGCAATAAGTTTTTTAAAAATTATAGAGGATGGAGGATTGGGGTGATGAATGACTGATTGGGTGAATGATTGTGGGAGTATGGTTTATAATCAACCCTGGTTACCAAAAGGTGAAGTATGAGATAAATTTTTATCCTTCATTCAAACCTGCTACGGCTCTGCCTCCACAGAGACGAGTCAATCAATCATCCATCCATTCATTTACAATACTTCTGTATTTCTTCGTAAACATGGATATAGCCAAGCTCACCTGCTTTTACAAGGTCTTTGCACCCCTCCTTCTTATTCCCAAGGTTGATGTAGGCAATACCCTTCTTAAAAAATGCAGCAGAATTAGTTGAATCATCTTTAATAACAAAGTTAAAATCTCCTAAAGCTTCTCTGTAATTACCTGTAATCATTCTAAGTTCTCCCCTTTGAAAATACAGTTCATCGTATGAAGGATTTATCTGAATGGCCTGGGTAAGGTCTTCAATTGCCCCATTAATATTACCTGTAATTGCCCTGTCTCCGGCACGACTTATAAAAGCATTAGCCTCATTTGGATTTATCTCTATTGCTTTTGTGTAATCCTCAATCGCTCCGGTAAAATTTTTTAAATAGCTTTTAAGGTTTCCCCTGTTAACATAGGCTTGAACATAAACCGGGTTCAACTCAATTGCCTTAGTATAATCTTTTAAAGCATTATTTGATTTGCCAATCATACTCCACACATAAGCTCTGCTGAAATATGCCAGATAGTTGTTTGGTTCGATTGATAAAGTTTGCTCAAAATCACCTAAAGCAAGTTCATATTTTTCCAGGTTGATAAATTCAATTCCCCTGTTCAGGTAAGCTTGTGCAAGAGCTGAGTTGAATTTTATAGCTGTATTATAATCTTCAATTGCAAGATCATGCTTTTCAATATTGCTGTAAGCTTTTCCTCTTTTAAGAAAAGCATTAAAATTTCCCGGTTCTATTTCTATTACTTTAGTGAGGTCCCTTACAGCTCCAGCATAATCTCCTTTTGCATATTTAAGATTTGCAGATTCAAGATAGAGAGAAGAAGCTGAGCCGCAACCGAATACCACTAAAGCAGTTAGAAGAAAAAGTAAGTATTTTCTTGTAAACTTTCCGGGATAAAAATTCATATTCCAAATTTATAATTGATGGGGAATAAATCATACCCTTAATTTTTACGCTTTTATTGAAGTATTATAAATAATAAATCTTTATTTTTACTTTTAAAGTCCGATAATGAATTATAAAATAAATAATAAGTTGAAATGCCCGATAAACCCGATCTCTTTTATATACTCTTAAAACTTCGATCATATCTTATAAGCCTGATTAATAGCCCTGAAGAATGTGATGATTCCTTTAATTATACAGAAGAATTTCTTGAAAGACGCTACCCCGAAATGAAAGGGGAAATAATGGAGCTTCTCATTTCAAATGATATAAGAAATGACTGTGACATTGCTTTCAATGAAAAGATAGTTTTCAGGTTTAAAGATATGGTATCAGGTTCAGGGAAGAGAACCAATATATCGTCGCTGTTAAAAAAGTTTGAGATTGAATCTTTCTCCCTTGAAAGAGACAAAAAGAAATCTGAAAGATATAAAAATGAAAGGGAGAAGGAACTCAACAAAGTGCTTGAAACATTATTTCAGCTGGCGGCAAACTGGGCTGTTCACCGTGAACTTGAGAACAAGGTTGATGATTATTCCACTTTAAGTGAGGAAGACCTGATAAGGCCTGATGAAGAAAAAAGCTATGACGATCTTGGAAAGAACACAGAAATCTCTTTTGACAAGATTTCCCGGCTTACTGAAAAATATATCCATCTTTTAACAGATTATTATTTCCAATATGGCGGCGATTTAACACTTATTGAGTTTGTTGAAGAGCTTGATAAAATAAAAGTATCAGTCT
>CAYNUV010000447.1:0-3034 GCA_964400245.1 uncultured Ignavibacteriaceae bacterium | reverse complement strand
ATGCTTTTCCATCAATTCCTTCCAGGTTTCTCAGGGATTCTTTTTTTAATTTACCTGCCATGGCTTTACTGCCAATTGTCGATACCCCAAAACGAGATGACTCCTCACAAGCAAATGCTATAACTTCAATTGGATGGAGAGTTTCAATATTCTTTTCATTTAATAATGGTTTTAACCTGGCATTTATAAGAAGTTTTTCTTCTTTCTGTTTGTCCAGTTTAATAACCTCTTTAAGATTCAGAACTGGTTCTTTTTCTTCTTCATTAAAAAGGAAAAAAGCATTTTCCTTTGGAATTTTAGTACCGATTTCAAATTCAAGCTTAACTTGTCTGTCAACTAAAATGTCACTTTCATTTTCTTCATATTTTTTTAATTCTCTTACTCTCTCCAGAAGCATGGGTTTTTCGGTAACACGGCATTTCATTAATTCAGGATTTTCCTGATCTGAAAAGCCTGCATTAAAAACAGTTGCATCTTCCGAAAAGTTTCTGAAATCAAAAATATGTTTCCAGGGCTGATAACGGTTTTCCTCAAGTGATTGTGTTGCATTAGAAACTATATCACCAAATGATATTTCTTTCTCTCTTAATTTTTCATGGTTAAAACGGTAATGTCCGGCAGCAAATTTCAATTCGTAATTAAATTCTTCTGCCATTTCCTTTTCAATTGCAAGTATTGTTTTTTCAAATGTACTTTCGAAATCATCTTTATCAGGTGCAAGAATATAGAATTTTCCACCGACCAGCATAATAAGGTTACAGTCAGTTAAACCAAATGCGTTTAGCATTTTAGTGGAAAGTTTGCGAGCAAGTATTTGTACAAAAACAGAACGTCCCCTTAAAATCTTTGCTGGTCTTTGATTTGTAATATCAAATATATATTTCTGAATTCCCGGAATATCACCGACAATTAATTGCAAATGTTTACTATCCTGATTGCTGTTATAGAGTGCATGACTTATACCAGCAACATCTTTTGAATGGTTAAACAATGAAATGTCTGTGAATCTATTCCCAGTATAATTGGGTACACACCAGATATATTTTTCAAACAATACCAGAAGCAAGTTTATTAGCGTATTAAAATCATCAGTTTTCTTATGAAACTTTAGTATTTCTATTAATTCTTCTTTGAATTGTTGAAATGTCGTATTAATGTAACCAAACTCTTTTCTGGTTTTTGCATTATTCTCAGTCAAAGTGGGAATTATTGCATCATGATTGCCTTCAATAAATAAACCTTGTTCAAATAACATGGGTTCCAGATACTTATCTCTATTTATTTTCACTTTTGAAAAAACTGAAGTCAATAATGTATATTCCCATTGGTTGTTTCCCGGTTCAGGCTCTTCTTTCTTAATTTTTTCACTTGCAGAAAGGCAATCACTTATTTTTACAATTTGGATAAAATCAGTTTCCTGCCCTGTATGATGATTAAGTATTATAGTTTTCGCTTCTTTGAAAAGTTTTTCATTACCAAATACAGGTAGAAAATATTCTTTCAATTCATCAAACAATAAACCACCTAATTCTTCATGTAGTTGGCGCTTATCTTCACATCTCTGCTCAAACTTCCCAATATCGTGGAAGAGTGCACCGAGTATTATTGTTTTTTCTTCAGGGGATAACATAAAATTCTCAAAAAGTTTTAGTATTTGTTTAGAAAGAATTCCTCAAGCACAGCTTCGCCCGGTCAATCACATTATTTGAGCTCAATCTGTTTTTAGTATTTACTTTATTTTATCTGAATAATCTTTTAATTTATAAACTCTGTAGTTCCAAATCCCATTGAGTTCTTTTCTCCAAATCCACATTCATAACCGGTCTTAATTAAATCAGGATGGGTTTTTAATGAGAACGGAGCTTGCATCCCAATAATATCAATGGGATTTGCTCCATTTTCATCAATTGTAATTTTCTTGGTTACTCTTTGCTTTTTCCGCAAATATTCTTCATCCCATTTAAGTTCACAATCACTGCTGATATCCTTTTTATAAAGAAGCTTGTATTTGTTGGTCAGGTTCAATAAAAGTACCCTGTTTATTTCACTCTCTTCATCAGGCCTTATGAAATATTGGTGTTCTTTACCATTGTGAATTCTTCTTGTAGATAAAACTAAAGGTGATAATAGATGGAACCTTGTACATTCATTGAATGATATATCAGGTAAAATTTCCGCAAACCTGATAATGAACTTCGATTCATTAATTCTGATATATTGTTGTTCAAAGCTGCCAATGACTAAGTTCTTTATGAAATCATTTATAAGGGGAGTGGATACTATTAAAGCCGCATCAGGAGAAAGAAGATTTATATTCTTTCCCTCAATACTTATTTTTTCAAATCTGAGAGCGAATGTGAATAGTTTGTATTTCCTGCCGTTAAGAGGAAAGCCAATATCATGAAGAAATGAAGAGAATTCAGGTGAGCCAAGTCTTAAAAGATTATAGATTGCTGCGGATAACGGGTAGTTATAATTTACCGTTAAAGATTTTGAACCTAAGCAGCGAAGTAAAATCCGGATTCTCAAAGCACCCCGTCCAAATTAACACTAAGAGAATTTATTCTAATTAAATGAAAGTAGCAAGAAAAGTCTTTAAAAGACGAGAAAATTTTCAATCTGAAATCCGAAATCGTAATTCAGAAATCCCAACTTCACTCCCTTTTTTTATCTCTTGTCATAAGATCTGTTGTTGCCTTAACAGGATCTTTATCTTCAAAAAGGATTTTATAAACTTCATCAGCTATCGGAGTTTCAATATTGTGCTTTTTGGAAAGCAATGTTACTGAGCGGGAAGTTTCAACACCTTCAGCAATCATCTGCATAGATTTTAAAACTTCTTTTAATTTTTTACCGGAACCAATTTCTTCACCGACAAAACGATTTCTGCTGTGGCGGCTCATACAGGTTACGATTAAATCTCCCATTCCTGAAAGCCCGGCAAAAGTTTCGGGTAAAGCACCCATTGCTTCGCCAAGCCGTGAAATTTCTGCAATGCCTCGATGAGTAGATAGTTGATCGGGAACCAGACTGG
>CAYNUV010000446.1:0-3037 GCA_964400245.1 uncultured Ignavibacteriaceae bacterium | reverse complement strand
TTTTGAAGCAGGTATTGTTCTTACTGGAACTGAAGTAAAAGCTTTGAGGGAAGGAAAAGCAAACCTTGTTGATAGTTATGCTTCCATCAATAATGGAGAAGTATGGCTAAACAGCGCTCACATAAGTGAATACACACAGGGAAATATAAATAATCATGATCCGGTTAGAACAAGAAAGCTTTTGCTCAATAAAAGTGAGATAAGAAAGCTAATAGGAAAAGTCAAGGAGAAAGGTTTAACTTTAGTGCCTCTTCGTTTATATTTTAAGAAAGGCAAAGTAAAAGTTGAATTAGCCCTTGCCAAGGGGAAGAAAGTTTATGATAAAAGAGAATCAATTGCGAAAAGAGATTTACAGAGAGATCAAGAAAGAAGATTTAAGTATTAAATTGCAAAGAGCAAAGAGCATAGTGCAGAGAGTAATTTTGGAAGTTATTTTTTACTTTGCTCTAAGCCCTTTGCCCTATACTCATGAAGGAGTTAGATGAGCAAACCACACTTTCCTTCCCTTAATGAGCAAATGGACTTTATTAAAAGGGGAACATTTGAGATAATTCCTGAAGGAGAACTTATAAAGAAGATTGAAAAATCGTTAAAAGAAAATAAACCGCTTAACATAAAACTTGGCTGCGATCCGAGTCGTCCTGATCTTCATATCGGGCATTCAGTCGTTTTAAGAAAGCTCGCTCAATTCCAGCAGCTTGGGCACCAGGCAATCTTAATCATTGGTGATTTTACCGGAATGATTGGCGATCCTTCAGGAAGAAATGTTACACGTCCTGCTTTATCCCTTGAAGAAACAAGAAAGAATGGACTGAGTTATTTTGAGCAGGCTTCTAAAATACTTGATAAACAAAAAACGAAAATTGTTTATAATTCAGAATGGTTGAGTAAAATGAGTTTTGAAGATGTGATAAAGTTGTCTTCAAAATATACAATTGCCAGGATGATTGAACGTGATGATTTTACTAAACGATTTAAAGCAGGTGAACCGATAAGCATTCACGAGTTTCTCTACCCACTTGCACAAGCTATGGATTCCGTAGCAATTAAAAGTGATGTTGAGCTTGGCGGAACAGATCAGAAATTTAATTTGTTAGTTGGAAGAGATATACAGCGTGAGTTTGGAATTGAACCCCAGGTGATTTTAACTATGCCTTTGCTAGTGGGAACTGATGGTGTTGAGAAGATGAGTAAATCTTATAATAATTACATCGGTATATCTGAAGCACCAAACGAGATTTACGGCAAGACTCTTTCCATTCCCGATAATCTCATTTATACTTATTTTGAACTTGGGACTAATATTACTAATGAAGAATTGAAAGAGATTAATATGAAATTAGAGGATCCTAATACAAATCCACGCGATATTAAAAGACAACTTGCAAGAACTTTGGTAAGAATTTATTATGATGAAAAATCAGCAATTGAAGCCGAAGAAGGATTTGATAAGATATTTATTAAGAAAGAAATTCCTGATGAGATTCTTGAGTATAAAATAAATAATGGAATTAATGAGATAAATATTATTGATTTGATTCTTGAGGTTAATTTTGCTCCATCTAAAAGTGAGGCAAGAAGATTAATAACTCAGGGCGGCGTTTCAATTGACGGTGAAAAGATTGACGATATTTCAACTACTGTTAAACTTGATAAAGAGAAAATCTTAAAAGTTGGAAAAAGAAAATTCATTAGAATAGTTTCGGTTTTTAAAAACTGAAGCCAATTATACCCGTAACACATATTACTAATCTGTGCTACGATTTTAGAAATAGAAAGGAGATGATAATTTGTATGTACCAACAAGAATATTCTTTACAAAAGGTGTAGGAAGACATAAAGAATACCTCAGCTCATTCGAGCTTGCTCTAAGATCTGCTGGTATTGAAATAGGTAACCTTGTTACAGTAAGCAGTATTTTTCCTCCGAACTGTAAAAGGATAACACGTGAAGAAGGATTAAAAGAATTACAACCGGGACAGATTACATTTTCAGTACTTGCACGTAATTCAACCAATGAACCGAACAGGCTAATTGCTGCTTCAATTGGTGTAGCATTGCCCGCCGATGCTAATGCTTACGGATATTTGTCTGAGCATCATCCATTTGGTGAAACCGAAAAGATTGCGGGCGAATATGCTGAAGACCTTGCTGCAACAATGCTTGCAACTACTCTTGGAGTTGAGTTTGATTCCCAGAAGGACTGGAGTGAAAGAGAGGATATTTACAAAATGTCAGGTAAGATTGTCCGTTCATTCAACATTACACAATCTGCTGAAGGTGATAAGAACGGAATCTGGACAACTGTGATAGCTGCTGGTATTTTACTTCCATAAAAACAGGTTAAAGATTGTTTGGTGAATTAACTTTTTGGTTTTTTTTCTGGATAATAGTAGCAATTCTTTTTTATATTGATCTTTATGTAACAGATCATCGCCGGGGTACAATAACGGTTAAAAGCAGTTTGAAATGGAGCGGCTTATGGATTTTCACCGCTCTACTCTTTAACGTTTTTATTTATTTTTATCTTGAAGACGGGCCTAATAAAGCTCTGGAATTTTTAACAGGTTATCTTGTGGAATATTCTCTTTCTGTTGATAATCTGTTTGTTTTCCTTTTGATATTTAAGGTGATGAATGTTTCCGGGGAAAATCAGCCGCAAATCTTAAAGTGGGGAATTCTTAGTGCGATAGTTTTCAGAATCGTTTTTATTTTTGCCGGTGTTGAGCTCATCAAACTTTTTCATCCTATTATTTATCTTTTTGCTCTTATTCTTTTATATGCTGCCTACAAAATGGCATTTGGCGGCGAATATGAAGTAGATGTTGATCATAATCCCCTGGTAAGAATTTGTGTAAAATATTTTAAAATGCTTCCGGGTTACCATGGCAGGCATTTCTTTGTTAAGAAAGAAGGAAAGATTTACGCAACAACACTTTTCCTTACACTTCTTTTAATTGAATCCACTGATATTGTATTTGCTGTTGATTCTATTCCAGCAATAATAGCAATTACACGCGATGAATTCATAATTATT
>CAYNUV010000445.1:0-3045 GCA_964400245.1 uncultured Ignavibacteriaceae bacterium | reverse complement strand
TCGGGACAAAAATGGCTTCCCGGGCAAGCTTAATTATATCAAAACCTGAAGAGTTCCTTAGATATAAAAGGACATCTTTTGCATAAATAATTCCTATGATTTGATCAAGATTATCCTTATAAAGGGGAATTCTGCTATGCCCTGATGATTTAATCACTTCGATTAATTCAGGTAAGGTTATATCAGAAGGAACAGAAATCATATCAACACGAGGTGTCATTACTTCGTGAACTTCAACTGATTTAAAACCAACAATGCTCTGAATAATTCCATGTTCTTCCTCTTCAAGCGTTCCAATCTCGTGCCCTAATTCGGCAAGCTCTGTTATTTCTTCTGCAGATATAGCTGCTTTACCATGATCAATGTTAAATTTAGAAATAGATAACCTGATTAGTTCAGTCAGTGATTCTGCAATAGGATAAATTATAACACTAAACCAATAGAGAGGAATTGAAACAAATTTAGATAAAGTTAACGGATTTTTAGATGCCCACACTTTAGGAGTAAGTTCGGAAAAAATAATAATCAGTATTGTTAGTACTATTATTTGTAAGGTGAGAAGAAATTCTTCCGACAGGTATGAAACTCTGTGAATTTCCAGTGCAAGTGAAACTGCAACGATTGATGCTGCAACATTCGCAATTGTGTTGCCAACTAAAATTGAAACTAAAAGTCTTCTCGGGTGATCTACCAGATTTAAGAGATATCTCCCAATAAGCCGATTCGATTCAAGATTTTTTTTTAATCGTCTGCGGTCAAGTGAAAATAAAGCTACTTCCGATGCTGAAAAAAATGCTGAAAGAATTAATAATACAACAAGAATTATGATTCTTAAATGCCAATCAATATCCAAAAAAAACTTTATTTCTTAAATGTTATACATGCCAATTAAAAAGGAAGATCTTCATTGTTTTCAACGTTTACGTCGGGACTTGAAACCTTTTCTTCTGCTTCTTCAGGTGCTGAACCTGTTGAATCAAGTGGAATCAAACGTTCAGAAATAACTTCGGTTGAATAACGTTTTATTCCATCTTTATCTGTATAATCCCGTTTGGAAATTCTTCCTTCAATATAAAATTTTCTTCCCTTCTTCAGGTTATCTTTCATATAATCGGAAAGATTAAAGGAAACAATATTATGCCAGGTAGTTTCGTTTACCCAATTTCCATCCTTTCCTTTATAACTGTTACTAGTTGCAACAGAGAAGTTTGTTACAGAAAGGTTGTTTGTAGTAAACCTTGTTTCGGCATCTTTCCCAAGATTACCAATCAACATAATTTTATTTAAAGAAAAAGCCATGATACCCTCCCATCTTTTTAATGGTTTAGATTGTTTTTAATTTAAGAATTAAGAATAAGAAAATCTATTTTCGGGGAATAATATATTCGTTCAATTAAATGATAACAATTACCAATCAGGTTAGTAAAAATTACCCTCGATATTTACTGTAAATAGATTGAATAATCAACTCATTTCTTTAATTAAGACATCAGTGATTCAAAAGTAATCAAAAATCATATACAAAATCACCTATTGGTAAAACAATTCCTTCAAAAATAAACCCTTTTTGTTGCACGAATTTTGCTCAAATTATAAAGAATTTTATAAATCCGGTTGGAGAATTAAATGAACACAGGTCAATCACTTTTAACAATAGGCGCAATGTTACTCTTATCTGTAACTGTACTAAGAGTAAATAATAATATATTAGGCA
The DNA here is from genome assembly GCA_964400245.1 of uncultured Ignavibacteriaceae bacterium. GTDB lineage: Bacteria > Bacteroidota > Ignavibacteria > Ignavibacteriales > Ignavibacteriaceae > RBG-16-34-14. The sequence goes on along the minus strand of CAYNUV010000445.1, from coordinate 1,331 downwards.
CTAATTCAATTCTTATGGATTCAAAATTTGGTGTTTTGGCAATTTCACTTGGTACATCAATAATAGAAGAAGCTAATAAGAAAGCTTTTGATCTGGCTGGAAGTGATAGTTCAATTGCAAGTATTGATCTTCTCACTGCACCGGGAGCTATGGGGCCAGCGTTTGGTGAGGTTTATCCGGATTTCAATGATTTTGATGACTTTAATGGATTCAAAGATACTATTACTAATTTACCCTCAGCTGAATTCCGAATAAGTTGTAAAGTATATTATGTCGAACCGGAAAATCCGGATGTTAAAGTAAACTTCAGAACATGGCATAAAAAAATAGATGTTGCAATTACTAGCCCTAACATAGGAAGTAATGAAAGACGTGATACAGTAAGATTGTCTTCAGTTTTCAGTTATTGGTACTTCAGATAAACAAAAGGTGAAAAATGGGATTTAGTGTTTTAATAGATATTGTCGCTTCAATGATTATCGGTGGCGTTTTAATTACTATCCTTTGGAGAGTTAATGAAGCAACAATTGCCAACACTTATGAAAATAGTGGTGAATTATCTCTACAACAAAATTTAGCAACTATCGCGATGATAATTGAAAATGATTTTAGAAAAATCGGCTATTGTTCTGACTGGCTTAAAATCCCTGACCCAACAAAGTCAATAATTTTAGCCGACAGTACAAAAATAAAATTTCTAACTGATGTTGAATCCAACGGTATTGTTGATACAATGTATTATTATTTAGGACCAACGAGTGAATTAACGGTAACACAAAATCCACGTGACAGGGTTTTATACAGAGTTATTAATAATCAGACACCTGTAGCTTCAAATCTTGGTGTAACACAATTTAATATAATTTATTTTAACTCTGCTAGTGATACAATTGCATTTCCTGTTTTAGTACCCGGTGAAGTTTCTACAATGGAAATAAATGTAACAGTAGAAAATACATTCAGAAGTCTCGCAAATGAAAGTACTGTAGGATATAAAGGTGATTATAGTGGAGCTAGTGAAGAATATCTATATGCTTTCTGGCGACAGATAAGGTTAGTAGCAAGAAATTTAAGAAACAGATAAGGAGAATTTACAATGGGCGGAAAAGCTGCTCTATTTTTAGTTATGGGTTTTAGTCTGCTGTTTATGGTTGTTGCACAAAATTTTGGTAATATTTCGAATCGAGCCGTAGATAACATGGTTAATTACCACGATGAAACTGTAGCACATAACATTGCAGTTAGTGCGGCTAATATGGCTGCCAACCAGATATACCTCAATAACAATTGGGATGATGGATACAAGGAAACAGATTTTATGGGTGGAACAT
>CAYNUV010000444.1:0-3053 GCA_964400245.1 uncultured Ignavibacteriaceae bacterium | reverse complement strand
GTGAGACAACAGCGGGAATTGTTAACATGGATCTTGCATTCAATACTATTTTTGGGCAAGGCCTTTGGATTATAATCGGTTCATTAACAGCATTTTTAGTAGGGCAGTTAGTTGATGTTACGGTATTTCATTTTGTGAAGCAGAAAACAGGTAATTCTAAAATCTGGTTAAGAGCTACCGGATCAACTCTTGTTTCACAATTCATAGATAGCTTTGTTGTTTTGTTTATTGCATTTTATATTGGAGCCGGATGGGATATAAAACTTGTACTGGCTATCGGGTTAGTAAACTATATGTACAAATTTTCAATTGCAATTGTTTTAACACCAATTTTATACGTTATGCATTATTTTATAGATGTTTATCTTGGGAAAGACATTGCAGAAAAATTAATGCTTGAGGCTACTGAAAAATAGTATAAATGGTTTTTAATCAAGATTAAATTTTACGATTTTTGAATAGCTTATTTTTTAGTCTTTCAGAATATATCATAGAGATGTTACCATCTAAAATAAGGATGCTTGCAGCTGTAATGTTCACTGATATGGTAGGTTATACTATCTGAATTTTTACTCTTAATTGTACTCATAATCTTTCTAAACTTAATCTGAATTATTTTTTAATGAAAAATATTTTCTGTTTTTTATTCCTGCTAATAATCATCTCTGGTTGTTCAACAAGTTATTATTTAAAGGATGGGCAGGAAAAGAAAGTTGATGAAGCTGAAGATTCTAAAATTGATTACCGCGTTTTATTAATTGGCGATGCTGGTGAACCATCCTTAAATGAAAGAGAACCGAATTTTCTTGCTATAGAAAAAAGAGCCGGTTTACTCCCGGATAAGACTATTAATATTTTTCTTGGTGATAATATTTATCCATTTGGTTTGGAACCTGAAAATGATATTCTCTATGAAACAACAAAAAATCGTCTTAATGAACAAATAAATATTATTAAGAATAGCGGGACAAAAGGGATTTTCATTCCCGGGAATCATGATTGGGGTGATGGTGGTTTAGATGGCTGGGATAAAATAAAACGAATGGATACTTATATAAATCAGAATAATCCATCAATTGAGATGTTGCCCAAAGATGGATGTCCCGGACCGGTTGTGAGGGACTATGGAAACAAATTACGCATCATTTTTTTAGATACTCAATGGTGGCTGCATAACGATAACAAACCCGATTCATCAAACTCTAATTGTTATCCTATTACAAAAGACGGTGTAATAAGTTCTCTTGATAGTCTTATAAGAACAGCCGGAGAAAGATATGTAATAATAGCTGGTCATCATCCGCTTGATACTTATGGACCACACGGAGGATATTTTGACTGGAAGTGTCATCTTTTTCCGCTTCGTGATTTTGGCGAAAATCTCTGGATACCTCTTCCTGTAATTGGTTCTCTTTATCCGTTAAGCAGAATGGCAGGGATTTCTCCGCAGGATATGTCGAATTCTCTTTACGAAGATTTTATTCAAATGATAGAAAGTGTTTTAGCAAATCATAATAAAATAATATATGCAGCAGGTCATGAACATTCTATGCAGGTAATAGAAGACATTAACAACAATACTTATTTGGTTAGCGGATTCGGTACGTCATCCCACCACAATACTTTGAGCTATGGTGATAAGAGTATTCTTTCGTTGTTAAACCCGGGATTTATGCAGTTAGATTTTTTAAAAGATAACAGGATAAGACTGGGTGTATTCATAATAAATGAAAAAGGAGTTTGTGAAGAAACTTATTCAGCTATGTTGTTTGGTGAGAAGTAATTAGTAAGATTTAATAAAAAGGGTTAAATATGCGTACCATATTATTCGTATTCTTGATCTCAGTAGAACTTTGTTATGCTCAAATTATTCCACACGAAGCTTCTCTTACTGTCTCTAAGGATTCTGTTTTATCAACAGAGGAGTTTATCGTCACTTATTCTTTTACTGGACTTGCTGAAGCTTATATTTATATTGGAGTACAATATGGGTATTTTGAAACAATTGGAAAGGATAGATGGGAAGGAAAAATAAAGGAAGGTGAAACAAAAAAAATAACTTTCACTCTAAAACTTAAAGAAAGCTCTAAAGCTGAAATTGAACAAAAAGTACCCTTAGCCATTGGATTTAGTTACACGCCATTTGATGAAAAAATATTAAGAGGAACATTTGAATCAGTTTTTATTACCATAATTGATTTTAATGAATTCAAATCAAAAAATGAAAAAGTAAATTGTAATAATAAAGGAGATCTGGTAGGTTTAGTAATTGATGGCAATACAAATAAACCAGTTATGGATGCTTATGTTTTTATTGAAGGAACATCGTGGGGAACAGAAACTGACTCAAATGGAACTTATAAATTAGAAAATGTATTGCCAGGAACATATAAGACAATTTCAGGAAAATTAGGTTATCATCGGGCTATCATTTTCGATATTCAAGTACAGAATGGGCAAAATGCTATTGTAAACTTTCGACTTTCAAATAATGGTATACCTGAAGAACCATTGCCAATTAAATGGAGACCTGAATATAATCTGAAACTTTATCCACTCAATACAAACATTATAAAAAATAAAAAGACAATTAAAAAAGATCCAAAAACAGAAATAATATATTAACAAATACCTATTCGTGACTGCTTTTAATTTATATGTACAATCCCACAACGCAGATTAACTTAACTGTCAAGTGTCAGTCAAGTCTGAGTTATGATTTTTATTTTCCCGATTTATCCTAATTATTGTAATTAAAACATCATGTTTATTATATTCTCTAAGGATTAAACAAAATTACTTCATAATGATCTTTGAGAAACAGGAGACAATAAATTACAAATGCAAAAAAACAAATTTCTCTTTATATTTTTATTCTTGCTCATTTCCACATTAATATTTCCTCAGAACAGCTATGAGAAAGAATATATTACTAAAATCCCCGGACCTGAATATGAAGCGGGCTGGCTGCATGAATTTTTCTTTGGTGCTCATTGGCGGGATCTCTGGACAACTCCTGTCCAGGCTGAAGTTTTGGATCTTGATAAATTTGC
>CAYNUV010000443.1:0-3053 GCA_964400245.1 uncultured Ignavibacteriaceae bacterium | reverse complement strand
TATGCCGTCGTTAACAAATAAACTTAGAAAAGAATATGAAGATCTTTTTAACACCTGTAATATAAACCAGGCAAATTCTGTTGAAGTAGAAAGCACCATAAAGAAAATGGTAACAAATAAAAGCAGGTATGAAGCTGCAGGAGGCCCGCTCGGAATTCCGTGGTTCTTTATTGCGGTAATTCACAATATGGAAGCAGGTCCTTTCATTTGAAAAACATTTGCATAATGGCGATCCTTTAACTGCAAGAACAAAAAATGTTCCTGCAGGAAGGCCTGTTAATTGTAATCCTCCTTTTACCTGGGAAGAAAGTGCAACTGATGCTCTAATGTATCAGAAGATCGATAAATGGAAAGACTGGTCGCTTCCCGGTTTGCTTTACAAACTTGAAGAATACAATGGGTGGGGTTACAGGATTAGTCATCCGCATGTTCTTTCTCCTTACCTGTGGAGCTATTCAAATCATTACACAAAAGGAAAATATGTAGCAGATGGAACCTGGTCGGAAACAGCAGTATCGAAGCAATGCGGAGTTGCAGTTTTATTAAGAAGACTGGCTGAAAAAGGAGAAGCAGAATTTGGTGTGGGTGTATTAGCACCTGCAGCAACCCCCGGTGAACCTTTGGTTAAATACTCTAATAAAAAAATAGAATACGGAATAGAGCTGCAGGCTTTTTTAAATAAGCTCCCCGGCATTTTTGTTAAAGAAGATGGTGCACCCGGAGAGAAAACTTCCAGTGCTGTAAAAGAAGTATTTGGATTTTATTTAAAAGGAGATCCTAGTGAGTGAGAATGCTTGAATGCAAAATTAAATTATTGTTAACTATTGACAATAAAATTTTCCTGATGTAGATTCGCTTTTAAGATGTGATATGTAATATAGAGTTGGGCGGATCTACTGCGGGACAAACCGATGTTAACCTGATGAGTTGGTGGGGTGAGAAAATAAATAATCTACAATTAAATAGAGGTATAATATGCCAAGGACATATCGCTATAGAGACTTATCATTTGCTGTAGCAGATGATGAAGAAGTAAATTTTTCTGTTGAATTTATTTCTGACGGAAATACTGGATATACAGTTATTAATGTTCCTGGTGATAATGACCCTGAAATTGATGACGAAGGAACTATTCTTTTAGGCAGAGGAAGAGATCTTAGAGGAGAAGCAACTATAAGCTTTTCTTCTTTAGTAAATCCGATTCCCGAAGAAGATGAGATAAGAGTAAAGTATAAAATTAATAATCAATTATTGGTTGAACATGCAAACCCCAAGAGCGAAGTGGAAAGACCTAATGTAGTTTTAGTTATTAGATTTCCTAAAAAATAAAGGTGTTTAATATGAAAAAAAAATTAGTTGTACTTATCATATTAATTATTTCTCTTCCCGTAAATGCACAAGAAAAACTTAACAAATTAATAGCCCCTACATCTCCGGCATCTTCTGTATTGGGATTGCAGCCAAGCACAGTTTTATCACCAAAAACATCTCAAGAACTCGAAACAGCGATTTATTCAAATTTTTTAAATAGTAATGGATTGGTAATCCCAAACGATTTTGCACCTTGAGTTTACTCCTTATTGGACCACAAATCATGAATTGAGCTTGAAAGATTATTTATATCCAAGAGATTTTGAACAGGTCATTCGCAATTCATCCATTTCAATAGCATCAACTCAAAAATTTCTTTTGGAAGATAGTACCTCAACAAATAGTTTAGCATTTGGTTATAGAACTACCTTGCAATTCGGAAATAATAAGGATAGAGAAACTATTAAAAAATTCGAGAACGAAATTAAAGGACAACAAAAAGTTAGTTCTAGAATTAACGCAGAAGCTGAAGGTTTAGTAGCAAATAATAAAATCAAGGACAAAAATGATTTCTTGAAAAAAATTAGAAACAAAGTAGAGGAGGCAGTCCATAAATTCTCCCTTGATAAGGGGCTGAAAGATGATGATGCAAAAACTATAATAAAGACTATTTTTGAAAAGGCAGAAACTCTCCCAAGATATGAAGAGGATCATGATAAATTTCTAGATGAATTTTATAACCTTATCGATGAAACAACTGGTGGTAAAGAAATATTTGATAAATTCAAAAATTATATTAAGGAGAGGCAAGGGTTGCGTATAGATATAGCATTCGTAACTCTTATAAACTTCCCAACAAATAATTTCGAATTCTCTATTTCACCTCGCCAGGCATTATGGATAACCCCATCATATCGATTTGAAGATGAGTTGGGTTTCTTAAAAGTTATGGGTGTCCTCCGATATGAATGGTATAATACAGATTATTACAAAAAGTATTTTCCAAAATCTAAATTTTATCAAAATAACACGGATTACGGATTAGCAATAGTAACTGACTTAGCTAAATTTTCAGTACAATTTGAGTTGGTTGGCAGAACTAGTAAATCCGAAATCAGTTTAGGAGTGAATTCAGATGGACTTCCGGTATTCGCTAAAGATGAAAACTCTGATTTCCAATATATTGGAACATTTAGTTATAATCTTAGTGATCAAATTACTTTGAATTATAGTTTAGGTAATCGTTTTAAACCCGAATTAGATCCAACAAATACTCTTTTATCACTTATTTCCTTAAACTTTGGTTTCGGTACACCGACAGATGAAGATATGATACTCGATCTAAGTGAGTAATTAGCAATTAAAGAAATTTAATGTTTTACAATTCTTTTTAATAAAAAAAATTAAACTGCACTTTAGAACTTCTTTGCTCAAATTGCTTTAAAAGTTAATTTACAGTAATGATAAAAGTTGATTTTAAAGATTTATATAAATTTTTACAGGATAATTGGTACAAAAAAAGTACTATTATTATCATTCTTCTATCACTTTGCATCCTTCTGTTTTGGTTTTTCTCCATAGTTGAATTCGAGAAATATTCGATAACAAATTTCATTTTAATATTTATTCTTTTAATTACAGCATTAATAATTTGGAAAGCCTCAACAAGGATTCCTAAAACAAAAAAGGGGAAAGTTGGTTTCGCAGTAGCAATTAAATACGATACTAAGGAAGAAGAAGAA
>CAYNUV010000442.1:0-3072 GCA_964400245.1 uncultured Ignavibacteriaceae bacterium | reverse complement strand
GCATTTGGTCTCAACACGAATTGGATCCAATATTTCATTTTTTTCACCAATAATTTTTTAGCAACCTAACGCTGTTGCAAATAACCGGCGCCCCAGAACAAGAATACCGATTAAAAGTACAACGCTAATAATTTAGCAACCTGTTTGTAAATTCAACTGCACAAGCCGGTTGCAACAATTTGATTTATTGCTACACTGCCGAACAGCAATGTTTATTTATTTCACTAAACTTATGAACGACACAAATGCCGCTTTAATTACGGCGTCCGGTTGATTTGCTGGTTATATTTCGTCAAACTCCAATTCATATTCACCGACTATTCTATGAGCTTTTTTAAAAGTAACTTTAGCATTAATATTTAATGATAGTTTTTTTATTTCATTCAAATCATCATCTTCAGTATTACAACCGAAATAGATTGTCTCCAATTCGTTTGGGAATAATTTGTAATCAGTAAATAATTGGTTTTGGTGATCCCATTCAAATGTCCAAACTCTCCACTCGTTTTCATAACTCCAAAGATCATATTTAATTTTGGCATATTGTCTATACACCTTATTGTATTCTAACTTATGTATACCTAAGATGTGATTTATCAATTCATCTTGTGAAAAGAATTTTAAAGGTTTTTTTTGATACATAACAGGATCAGCAACACAGATTAAATTATCTTCTTCTGGCAAAACCTTTAATTTAAAAACAACCCCAGTGTGATTTTTTGCGTAATGAGACCACATTAATATACTATCATACTTTGTGCTCATACTAAAAACTCGTAGAGCCTTTAGAAATTGTCTCCACATATAATTATAGCCTATTCTTGTTTCTTCAAGAACTCGGCTCATTACTTTATTGATCTCAACAAGACCAAATTTCATCAACGCATTAACTTTGCCTTCTTTTCGTATATGTTCTTTTAGAAGCAATATCGCTTTTTTAAAATCAGTATCTTCCTCGAAGGGAATCATTTCATCTAATGAAGCCAACCGTATCATCTCATCAACAATTTCATTGTGAAAATTATTTATATCAAAGTTGAATGTTAATTCAGTCTGAACATCAAAGGGATCGTTAAATAATAATGGCGAACTATATCTAAACTTTCGAGTATTAAGAATAATTTTTGCCGTTTCAATAGAAACATACTTATAAAAATAATTCTCATTATGTGGCGGATATTTATCCATTTACTCTAAGAGAAATATAACGGCGTTGTGCTTAACCCGCAGCCCATAACAAGACTGCCAAATGAAACTACAACTGCCAAAGATTTAGCAAACCGTGCTTAACTTTCTTCGCAAGCACGGTTTGCAAGTTACTTAGTTTAGTAAGAACACCTTGAACAAGTTTGCTGAAACGGAGCGACCAACATTAAAAGATAAAAATGCCGGATGCGAAAGTGCTTTCGGCTTGAGGCACTTGTTATACACGTTCCATAAATATTTTATATACTTCTTTAAAATTACTTACTTGCCCATTATAGAAGACAGTTGTGTTAGTAAAATAGATTTGTGAGTCTTTGTTTTTTGAGAAATAATTTAAACTATCCCATATAACTTTGAATACTGTTTTCACATCATTTCTATTGATGCGAATAGGATTGACATTAAGTTTTAATTTATTTGTAACTAGATTTATTTTGTCAACATTTTTGTTGAAGTCGGAATTACCACTAAAGGGCATAATTGAAGAGTTAATCTTCTTTAATTCATAATATGAATGCTCAATTTCCCAGATATGATTGTGCAATAATAAATTTCTAATTATATAGCATTCAGTAATCTCTTGAAGAAGTGGAAATTTAACGAAATACTTTTTAATAAAATCAAATACTGATATTTTTTCGGAAACCTTTCGAAAATAAAAATCACGCATTAAATATGATTCGAAACAAGCTACTAATAAAATACACAATGCAACACTATAACCATTTTCAAGTTGACTAGTTTGTACTTCATTTATTTTACCAGCGCTTCGTTTTAATAAGTTATTAAGTAAATCAGAAATTGGTTGTAAATAAGCCGAGGCGATAACTGTTATTATTTTATTTTTAGCTTTCTTATAATTAAATACATTTTCATTTCCCGAGTTAAACTCTCCTAAATCCAGTGTTTCAAAACCAAATTCTAATAGGTAAGTTTGCAAGACATAAGCACTCTTATTTTTTTCAGAAATATTTGCTTCCCAATTTCGTTCAGGGTATAGATTAAGAAGATTTTCCAATACACACTTAGAATAGCCTTTTTTGCGGTACTCTGGGAAAATGAGAATATAAATTGACCAAAATTCAGTAATATCTTCATAAAATAAAAAAACATTACCAGCGTATTCATCATTATATAAGACGTCATAAATTTCTTTGGGAGAACCATTGCTATTATTTGCAATTTTTACATTTTCACCAGATATATTTTTTTTGTCAAGATAGTCAAACGAAGATTCAAATAATTCGTATAATTCTGGAGTATCTTTTAATATATCCAAAATATTTTTATTGAAAATCCATTCGTTATTTAAAATTAATACGACCATTATTTTATTAAGTGTATAACGACATTTTGCCTAAGCCGCTGCCCTGGACAGCAAGTTTAGACTTGTTAATTAAAAATTACAATTACAAAAATATTTCATAGGAGAATAAAGATGGAAAAGAAACAAAAGAGAAAACACTCAAGCCGAAAATCTGAAAAAAGCCAATGGATGCGAAGCAGTCGGCTTGAGGCAATGGTTAGTTGCTAAAAAATTGTTCTTAAAAATATTGCCGATGCCTTTAAAAAAAATAAAGCGAAGTGGGGAAGCCGAAACTCCCCACACTTCGATTTAACGAAGTAAGATGGATAAAAGAAAAGCTAACGCCCATAAAATGTGCGCAACATTAATTTTAACATCTACTTTAATCTCTGACCTTTTCATTGATTTCTCATTAAAAAGGTTCGAGGCGCGCCTCAAACCGTTAATGGAATGAGCTTTATTTATCGTGGCGTTGCTACCACTACAAGAATGCAGAACGTTACAGCGCTCTTGAGTTCGACATTCTGAAGTGAGTATCCTTACCAAATTGTCCAATTACG
>CAYNUV010000441.1:0-3072 GCA_964400245.1 uncultured Ignavibacteriaceae bacterium | reverse complement strand
TGATGAGCATGCAATGGTGAGAATTGATATGTCCGAGTATATGGAAAAATTCTCCATCTCAAGATTAATTGGTGCCCCTCCCGGATATGTTGGTTATGAAGAGGGCGGACAATTAACAGAAGCAGTCCGCAGAAAACCTTACTCTGTTGTTTTGCTTGATGAGATTGAGAAAGCTCACTCCGATGTGTTTAATGTTTTGCTGCAGGTTCTTGATGACGGACGATTGACCGATAACCAGGGAAGAACTGTAAACTTTAAGAACACAATTATTATAATGACATCAAACCTCGGCTCTCATTTAATACAGGAGAAGCTTGAAAATCTTGATGAAGATAAAGTTGAAACAATTATGGGTGAGTTGAGATATAGCCTTATTAATCTCCTGAGAAAAACAATCCGTCCCGAGTTCTTAAACAGGATTGATGAAGTTGTTCTTTTTAAGCCGTTAACCAAAAATGAAATCAGGAAGATTGTTGATATACAAATACAGCACGTACAAAAGCTTCTTAAAGATAAAGAGATTATTCTTGATGTTGATGATGAAGCAAAAGACTGGCTTGCAAAGCTTGGATACGATGTTACTTACGGCGCAAGACCATTGAAGAGAACAATACAAAAGTATCTCACAAATCCTTTATCCCAGCAGTTGCTGATGGGCAGCTTTAATGATGGCGATACAATTAAAGTAACAGTTGGTAATGATGGAAGGCTTGAATTCCATAAAGCTGAAGTTGCTGAGAAGATTGTTTAAGAATAAGAAATAATTATAACAATGTAGGGGCGAGTCGCTGACTCGCCCTTTTAGTTTACTGCTAATTTAAACTTGGAGAGTATAGGTTCATTAGCTTGTTTTACGGCAGCAATTAAATTCCTAAAATTAGAAATAGCTTTATTTATTTGATCTTGACTTTTAAATCCATCTGATAAACCCATATTTAGTTCACTCACAAATGAAATCGAGATGTCTATTATTGGGGACCATAAAATTGAGCCTGCAACAGGAGATATGTTTTCGATAAATGACAGATTAAAATAGTTAGGTATTTGTTTGCTTAAAATTATTTCTAAACATTTTGCTATTGCAGCAGCATATAAAAATGTAGATCCCCTTCTTTTTAAAAAATTAAACTGTGGAATTTCAACTTCTAAAAGAGAGTTACCTTTACTTTTTTGTTTTAATTGAATTTTTTTAGTTTCAATTGCCCATTGAAGAGAGTAGGCAAAAACAATATGTTTAGCGTTTGTTTGCTCATTAAAATATCTCGTATAAACTTCATTGTCTTCCCATATTTTTGTTTTTCCATGATAAGCGATTTGAGGTGTACCATGAAATGCAGCTAAAGCTTGACCTGCAGTGATTGAATAAAGCCCATTTATAGGACGTTTAATTATATCTTCATGCCCACCTCTTCTGGGGATATATTCAACATTTGAAATTTCTTCAAACTCATTTTTTAATCTAATTTGTACTGGTTCTTTACTTCTAAAATCAGGGGCAATTATTCTATTCTGGCTATTATTATATTTTACTATGCTATATAAGGTTTCTTGATTAGTGCATTTTATGAACCTTACTTGAACACTTGCAGTTTCTTCTGGAATCTGGGTCAAATGACCAATGGCGCCAGATGTCTGAGCTCCATTAATAATAGATATCCCATCAAAGGTGATTTTCAAGTTTCCATTTTGTTTTACTTCTTTAAAGTTATGTACTAACGCTGTTATTCCATTATTAAAAGCCCAAAAGTGAGAAGGATCATTTAGAGCAGTTACTTTAATACCATTATTAATATTTTCATCGGTTTGTCTAGAACCTAAATAATCTCTGATGTTGGCTGAAAATAATTTAACCGCTCCAAATTCTTTAAATGTATCATAAAACCATTTAATCGGTATGGCTGTAACATACGATGACCAATCGTTACCCGATATATTGTAACCACCATTAATGGGTATTTCAAAACTATTATTTATTAAAATAGGAGTAGAAATTGCCTTATACCATTCTTCAAGAGTATTTTGTCCAACTTCTTTTGAATGAATCTCAATTGGATATTCTGGAAATTTATTATTAATTGCACTCTTTGCAGTTTGTTCAACAGCTTCCAATTCCCTTTTAATATTAATAGATTCGCTTAGATTATGAACATACCATATGTATAAATTTTTTATTTCTTTATTTGCAAAAGCATTCCGGAGTGCTTCGGCATGCGTCTTTAGTTTTTCAGGAATAGTATTTATTGGCTGATTAAATAACCAAGTTATAGCTGTATTTAAATCGCTAGCTTTATTTCTTGGAGCTTCACTTTTATCTTGGCTTGAAAAATAACATTGAGCTACTACGGCAAACCCTAGTTCTGTATCTAAATAAATCAAGTCTGCTTTTTTATCATCTGATCCATCCGTTAACGAATCGACTCCTGCACTTACAATATCTTCAATATTGAATTTCAACTTTAGAGCAAATAATAAGAGACCATTATTCTCAAACTTTTGGTAATCGCTATTATTTGCATATGCAGGCCAAAAAGAACAATTTTCAATTTGCATTTATGTTCTCCCAATCAATTATAAATGAAATAATAAATAATCATTGCATTCGAATAAATAATAATAATTATTATAAGACTATTCCACACTTATTTTTACTATTTTATTGAAATTATTTTCCCATTCACTAATAAGGTAATTAAAATTGCTTGTCGAAACTGAATCAACCATTTTCCTAACTTTCCTTCTCTCTATAATCGGCTATGCAGGTTTAACAATTCTCAAAAGAAAAGTTCCTTTATTTATCTAACCGGTTGTTGCGGTTATCATATGAAACTTCTCTAACAAATTACTCCTCAACAATCCCCTTAAGCCCGAATATTTTTACCTTCTCCTGTTTCCCCTTCAGTTGCAGTTCACCTACAAATTCAGACTTAAGGTATTCGGGCAGTTCAAGATTTTCCAGCATATACTCACTAACTAAAAAATACTGACCATACTCGTTACATTCATCCTGTATTCTTGAGGTTGTGTTTAAGACATCGCCATGATAAACAACTTCTTTTTTTATAGTGCCTATCC
>CAYNUV010000440.1:0-3075 GCA_964400245.1 uncultured Ignavibacteriaceae bacterium | reverse complement strand
TAATTTGATTCCGCTAAAACTTTAGATTTGAATCTGTAATTTGATAAGAAGCCTCAAATTACTTTTAAAACTAATTGAAATAGAAAATGAAATTCCATATTTTTCGCACAAAAATGAAATAAAACAAGGAGGCTCAATCGGTAAGTTTCTACTACGGTTATGATTCTTAAATTTTCTTTTTAGGCTTCTTATTAAAGCAAGAGTTAAAAAACTTATCTGGACAAGCTTCCGCATTGTACTGACTTATGCGGTTATTGTTTATGCCATCATAAGCTTCGGCTTTTCACACCGGGAAGAATCCCAATTTAATGCTTCAATCTGGCTGGATGCTTTTTTAAAGTATCAAATAGATTTGAATGCTATTGAATTGGATCTGCCGCTTCCGAATGATATATCGTTAAATGAAAAAATCTTCAATAGTGAACAAGACATTTTCATCAATCTTGCAGATTCAACTGATAAAGCCGATACATTATTATTAAATAAAGCGGATACATTATTAAATGCAGATTCATTATTAACTAAAGATTCATCATTAGTTAAGGATTCATCTTTTGTTGATTCAACAGCTTTCGATTCTTCTGCAAGGTTAAAATATTTCAGGTATCACCGGGAAGATGTTCCTTATGTAAGATTGAAAGAGAAGAAGAGATCAGGCTTCTTTGTAAATCCTTCACCTACTTTAAAAACCAGGACTATAGAAATAGATTCAACAGGACAATTTGTAATTATTAGAGAAAAGATTTCCGGACAGGAAACAAAAGAACTTTTAAGATTAACAATTGATGAATATATAGAATTGCGTCTTGCTCTGAGAAACAGGGAGCTTTGGGAAGGATTGGGTTATGCGTATGAACTTAAAGAAACTACAAGAGATCTTGGTGGACTTATAAAAGATTTTACTGATTTTGAAATTCCACTTCCAAGTGTCGGTGTACTGAGTATTTTTGGTGAGCCGAAGATAAGTCTGAAGATTGGCGGAGCCGTAGATATTCACGGTGCATTCAGGAGCGAAACTACTGAAGGTGTAACTGCCAACCGCTTAGGGAACACAAGAAGTGAACCTGATTTTAAACAGCAAGTGCAGATAAACGTTAATGGTACAATTGGGGATAAGTTGAATATTGCCGCTGACTGGAACACTGAAAGAACTTTTGAATATGAAAACCAGCTCAAGATAAAATACACAGGATATGAAGATGAAATAATCCAGAGTATTGAAGCCGGGAACGTTTCTCTGCAAACTTCTCCGCTTGTTGGTGGTTCGGAAGCTTTGTTTGGACTTAAAGCTTTATTTAAAATGGGTCCGTTTTCTTTAACTACAATTGCAACCCAGAAGAAGGGTGAGGTAAAAGAAGTTGGTGTTTCCGGTGGTACATCTTCCCAGGAGTTTACGATTAGAGCTTATGATTATTCTACTAATAATTATTTTCTTGATACTCTTTACGCCAGTGTTAATGAGGAATTAAATCTTTTTAATAGATATTATAGTAATGCTACACCAGATATTGATACTCGGTATACTATAGTTGATATCCAGGTATGGAAATCTATAACTGTAATCACTCCGGATCGTTCAAAGTTGAGGTATGCAAACGCTTTTATTAATCTGGTTCCACTAAATGCTGGTCAGAATTATGATGATATTGATACAACTTTAAGATCTGATGACAGAGAACTGATTTCTGGTGAACTTGAGACGGGTACATTTCTTCTTCTGGATCCGGGTCGAGATTATATTCTGCATCCTGAAACAGGTTATATAACATTTCAAACCCAGATACAATCTAATGATGTTGTTGCAGTAGCTTATCGTGTAGAAAATAATCAGGGACCAAATGATGATTTATTCTTTGGAGAATTTTTAACGGCCGCAAATACTGATACTTCTCAAAGACTTGTTTTAAAATTGATAAAACCTAAAACCCTTCAACCATTATATACACAAGCATGGAAATTACAATTAAGAAATATTTATCCTGTGGGGGCAAGAAATATTAAGGAAGAAGGATTTGAATTCTTTCTTAAATATGAAATACCTGGTCAGGAGCCGGTTGTTGATCTTTCAGCAGGAAATGAAACTGTCAGGCTGCTCAATGCTTTTGGATTGGATTTACTCGATGCCAGTAAAAATGCTAATCCAGATAACGTTTTTGATTTCAGACCTGGATTGACAGTTCTACCAACAACTGGAGAAATAATTTTCCCGGTTCTAGAACCTTTTGACCGAGATCTTCCTTCGAGGCTTCAAACACCTGATAGTCTATATAATTTTAAAGAAGTTTATGATACAACCCAACAATCTGCCAAAAATTTCAAGACTAAAGATAAATGGCTCTTAACAGGTAAAAGCAGTGGTGAAGCTTCGTCAACATATCAGCTTGGTTTTAATGTTGTTGAGAATTCAGTAAGAGTTTTATTGAATGGAAGAGAATTAACTGCCGGAGCCGATTATGCTGTAGATTATAACATAGGGCAGTTAACTATCAGGAATGAAGCTGCTTTAGTTCCCGGCGCAGATCTAAAAATAACTTATGAACAGAATGATCTTTTCCAGCTTGCCTCTAAAACTCTTCTCGGTGCAAGAGGAGTTTTTGATTTTTCTAAAAAAACAAAATTAGGATTTTCAGCTCTTAATCTTAACCAGCAGACATTGAGTGATAAAGTAAGAATAGGTGAGGAGCCGATTAGCAATAGTATTTACGGTGTTGATTTCAGCACTGCTGCCGATCTTCCTTTTCTTACAAAAGCACTTGATAATATTATTTCAACAAAACAGATGTCAACTTTTACTTTTTCAGGTGAGTATGCATATATAAATCCTGATCCCAATCCAAAGAAAAGTACAGTAGTGTCTGATAACGGAAAAAGTATTGCTTATATTGATGATTTTGAGGGAGCTAAGAGAACGATACCTGTTGGTATATCATACACAGGATGGAAAGATCTCAGTCCGCCAAATTTACTTCCATTACTCTCCGATACTCTTACGGCAAGTGAATTATTAGCTTATAAATCTAAAGCATGGTGGTACACTATTACTCCGGGAAATGTATATGTAAATGATATTTGGCC
>CAYNUV010000439.1:0-3080 GCA_964400245.1 uncultured Ignavibacteriaceae bacterium | reverse complement strand
GGGAGTTCAATATCTTCAAATTTAAGAGAAGGTGTGAATTTCACTTCTTCGATTCCAACAACTTTTTTTATGTATGGCCAAAGTTCAGGTTTGTTCTCCATATTGAATTCAATGTTTTCTCCGCCCCAGCCCCACCATTTCATCTGTTCAATGTTAAGCATTGCTGCCTCCGGTCTTCAAATCGTGAACTCTCTTTTCAAGCTCGTCTGTTATTTTTCGGTATGATTGAAAATTGTTCGAATCAGTTTCATCGTTACAAAAGAAATCATTAGGGTAAATTGGTTTTCCAATCTTTATAATAATCTTTGAAGGTTTCATAAACATTTTTCCTTTAGGCCAGGCATTAAAACTTCCTTTAATGTAAGCAGGGACAATTGGAAGTTCAAGTTCTGCGGATATCATCGCCGGTCCTTTTTTAAAAGGTTGAATCATCCCGGTTTTTGAACGGGTTCCTTCAGGGTAAATTATTAAACTACGATTTCCTGATTTTGTAAATTCCCTGCAAGCAGCCAAATAATTAATTATAGATTTTTTATCAGCATCACGATCAATAGGAATTAAGTTCATCAAAAGATTAAGATAATACTTTCTTTTATCGCTGCCGAAGAAATAATCTTTAGCAGCCATCATAGCAAAGTTTTTAAACGGTAATCCGGAAGCAGCCATTAAAATACCACTATCCATATGGCTGTTATGATTGCCGCAAAAAATAAAAGATGATGATGTTGGAATGTTTTCTCTACCCGATATTTTAAGAGGACAGTAAAAAGTAAAAAGGGTTTTACAGTAAATTTCGAAAATTTTTTTTATTGATTTGCTGAGAACAGAAGGTTTCTTTAAAACATGAGAATATTCAGGAGGAACAACAGCATTCTCCAATTCTGAACGAATTGAGCTCACTCATTTTCTCCCATACTTTGCATGTGAGAAAGCAAACTCATCTGTAACAATTGCACCTCCGAGCGATAATTCTAATGCAAGCGCACAGGCACAAACAATCTCCGCAAGTTTCTTTGAAGAATCTTTCCCTGTACAACCCAACAACTCAAGATTTTTTCTTGCCTGCTTTAATCTTGTCCCTCCGCCAACAGTACCAACAGTTATTGAAGGCATTGTTATCGTTGCATAAAGGTCATTAGAATTTCTAACTTCGTATGAAACTATTCCTCCTGAATTCTCAACAACACTTGCAACATCCTGCCCTGTGGAGAGATAAATTGCAGTGAGTGCATTTGCTATATGCATGTTCATTCCGAAAATTCCTGCTTCCTGTGAACCTCTAATACAATGTTTCCAGCTATCAACATATTCTTTGGCATTAACTCTTAAAACACGGCTAAGATGTTTTCCCTCAATCAAGGCACTGCCTACAACATAATGGCTTCTACCGAGAAGTAAAGTTTTATAAGCAGGGTTTTTATCACCATTAAAATTACTTTCAATATAATATTTGAAGTCCGAATCACATTTATAAGTTTCATTAATATATTTGCAGGCTTTGTGAGCTGCGATTGTTACCATATTCTGTCCTGCAGCTTCGGCGGTGTTAAAGACAAAATCTAGTATAACACTATTATGAGAAGGATATTTATCAATCCTTAAAAGCTTACCATGTTTTGTTGTAGATTCTGCTTCGTTTTTTATCCTGTCAAAATGTTCAGTCACCCAATTTATAAATGGTTTGCATTTATCAATATCGTTGAAAATGAAAATCGGGGATCTTGATAATTCCTGTTTAATATGAACTGTGTTTATTCCTCCTGAAAGATGCGTTAAAAATAAGCCTCTTGTCATAGATATTGTTAATGTTCCTTCAAGGGTGCAAAGAGGAACATAAAATTCCCCTTTTGCGTAATTGCCATTAATCAATAAAGGTCCTGCAATTGCAAGAGGAAGATGCATAAACCCGACATGGTTTTCTATTATGCCGCGCAAATCTTCAGGGCTGTCCGGTCCAATTTCATTAATATGGATACCGGTTTTCTTTTCAAGCCAGTCTTTTCTTTTTTCGGAATCTTCTTTTTTATATCCGCGTGGGGGCAGAATATTACTCATTTATAAACCAATTATGAAGGAATTTTATTATTCTGGAACTAATTTAATAAGAAAATGGATTAAGTTACATAAACCTGGTTGGTTAAATATAAAACCGACAATAACAAACTGCTAAAATTTTCAGCAGAATTATGGTTATTTCATATTTAAATAACTCTAATTTTTATCCTTTAAATGTCTTTCAGCAGGGTAATTTTACGCTGTTATAATGAAAATTTTTTTATCAAAAGAATAATAGAAAAAATCTTGTAAATCTCTCCGCTTGACTCAAATGAATAATTCATAACAATTTGAAACAAGTCCTAAATATTTAAAATTAAAAGATTTACACAAATCATAAAAAAGATGATGGCATAGTTCATGTCTTTTATTAACCGGAGTTACGATGAAAGGTCAATGTAAAACTGAAGAGAGATTAAAATGTACATCGGACAAAAAATGGAAGAAGTTCATTTGTTAATACGAAAAGTTATTGAGCTTGAATATAAGAATGCTCTTAACAAAGGATTATTAGATTCCCGTTCTATAGCAAATAAAATCTGGAATCTTCTGGTTGATAAGGATGCACTGCAAATACCGGCTCCAGAAGGTGCTTCAGGATGTTATGAAAATAATGAAGATTAAAAACCTGATAAATTAATACTGGTTTTATCTTATTAACTTTTATAAAATCATTTTGCCTGAAGGGGATAATGTACCTTGTTAAACTAATGAAAGTTCTGAATGAAATTAAAAATTACTGCCAACCGACTCTACCAAAAAGCCCTCGAATACTACAGCAAAGGAAACTGCAAAAAACTTCTCAATAACTATAAAGGCGCAATCGCCGATTTTACAAAAGCAATAAAATACAACCCGAATTTCGCAGAAGCTTATTTCAGACGTGCAAACATAAAACTAATTTTACATGATACCGTAGGCGCGAAGTCAGATTATGACAAAGCAGTTGAATTGAATCCTGAGTTTGCAGAAACATTGTTTAACATGGGAATCACAAGAATTAATGATAGAGATTTGTAGAAAGT
>CAYNUV010000438.1:0-3099 GCA_964400245.1 uncultured Ignavibacteriaceae bacterium | reverse complement strand
TCAAGTATCCAATGGCTAATAACAAGAATACCCAATAAAACAGTACTTTTAATATTCTTTTTAAGAAGAAAATAAATTGCTCCAAACAAAACTGCCCAGAAAAAAACTCCAAGTAAACTATGAGAGAATGGGTAATAAACAAAATCGAGCGGAGTGAAAGCTGAAATGCCCGGATCAATTTTTACTTTTTCAATACCTAAAATTAAAAAGAAAGGCCAGAGCAAATCAATAAATTGTGCCGCAAAGAAAAGCGTACCGAGTGATGGTCTATTATCAATTTTCTTTGCTGCTAATCCAACACCAAAATGACCGATAAACATTTTATACTCCTAATAGATTTCAATCTATTTAATTGTAATTAAATTAATTAGAGCACTACCTATTATCAAGTAATACTTAAATATGAATTATGATTCTTTGTCGTGGATTTTATTCTTTAATACTAAGAGTTGCAATAATTTGTTAGGACTTTATTTCAGAAACATTTACCACTCAATTTCATATTAATGAATCCCTATCACATATTTTGTTTTATTTTTCTTTAATATTTAACTATCTAAACTAATTTATTCCCAAAATCATACAGGTATAGATTTTGTTTACAGATGGGATTTATAACGATTATTAAATTCATCAACTTGGAATGAGGAGAAGTATGATTCAAAAATCAAAACCTTTTTCAATTGTTTTTCTGGTTCTTCTTTTATCAGAAGCAATTTTATTCCAGCAGAAAACATTAGCTATCCCTGAGTTTGCAAGAAAATATAATACAAGTTGTACAACTTGCCATGTAGCAATTACAAAAAGAAATGCATTTGGCGAAACTTTCAGGAGGAATGGTTACCTGCTTCCAAGTAATGATGAACAGTTAGTTAAAGAAAAACCAATAAAGCTTGGCGCAGAAGCCTGGAAAGAAATGTGGCCCGATGCAATCTGGCCGGGAGATTTACCGCAATCATTTCCTATTGCAGCACTTACATTGATGCGTGTTAATTATAATCCTCAGAATGATCCTGGTGAAAATAAAATTGAATTTGATATGCCGCTCATTTTTAATTTACTCTTTGGCGGAAGTTTTGGCCAGGATGTTATTTTCTTTGGCGAATGGTCTGCTTTTTCGGCGGGCGTTAATGCAAGAGGATTGCAAAGATTATTTTTCCAATTCAATAATGTTTTTGGTCCCGATAATCTTTTTAATATCAGAGTTGGAAGAATTGAACCTGGTATTACAGACGGTTATACTGCAACACAACGATTAACATCGGAATATCAAATAACAATTGATTATGATCCGGGAGGGGGCTGGAGGCCTCGCGATCCGCAATCCGGGATTGAGTTAAATGGAATTTATAACCATCGTATTTATTATGCTGCTGGAATTGTAAATGGGGAAAGCAGAACAATTTCAGACCCGGGTGATCAAAAAGATTTTTATGGAAGACTGGCATACTTGTTTGGTGCAGATGGATTTGATGGAAAAGATATTTTTCCCGGAGGTGAACTTGTTCAGGGTTCTGAAAATTCTCTTACCGTAGGTGCTTATTCTTATTGGGGAAGCAGGAATAATATAGTTGCTAATAATGCCCCTAATTATAACAATAGATTTAACAGGTTTGGATTCGATTTCAATATACACATTACAAATTTTGATTTGCTCGGAGGAATTATTTATGGTGATGATGATAATCCTGATAATGATTTACAAAAATTAAAAAGTCTGGCTTATTTTGGTGAGACTAATTACAATTTTTATCCCTGGTTAATTGGTATCTTACGTTTTGAGAAAGCAGTTTCGTGGAAAACAAATATTGACCGTGATAACTTTTTCAGGATTATTCCTAACATAACTATTCTTTATCGTGCCAATGTACGTTTTTCAATTGAAAGCTTAATACGAATTGATGGTGATAAAACAATTAATGGAAATATTATAGAAGCAGCTAATGACAGACCTTTTCAATCGGTTGTGTTTAATGCTTTGGTTGCATTTTAAAAAGAAAGAATCATTAAGAAAAGAATTATGAAAAAAATATTAGTCAGCTATGTTTTAATTATTCTTTTATCAACCATCAGTTTGTTTGCCGGAGATCTCAAAGGAAAAATAAAATCCGGATCTGAAGGGTTAAACAATATGGTTGTTTATTTAGAATCTAAAACCGGAATTGTATTTACTCCTCCCAAAGAAGTTGCAGTAATGGACCAGGTTAATCTTAGCTTTGTTCCGCATGTTCTTCCTGTTTTGGTTGGAACAAAGGTAGTATTCCCAAACAGTGATAAAATTAGGCACAGTGTTTTCTCTGCAAATAATGTAAAGAAATTTGATTTTGGTACTTACCAGCCCGGCGCTGAAAAATCAATAATTTGCGATAAACCGGGTGTCATTCCAATTCTTTGCTACATACATCATGATATGTCTGCTTACATTGTTGTAGTTGAAACCCCACACTTTACTTTAACAAATGAAGAAGGGGATTATAAGATAAATAATGTTCCTGTAGGTAATTATAAAATTTCTTTCTGGCATGAAGATGCAGAAATAAAATCCGAAGATATCTCCATTCCTAAAAGTGAAATAGTTACAAAAAATTTTTCAATTGAAGAATGATTCTCAATGATCAGGTTTGTTCGAAAAATAATTTCTAAACTGGGTATCCAGGGTAAGTTAACTCTTATCTTTATATTGCTTTCCACACTTCCGCTTATACTTGTAAGTATTTATACTGTTTATCAGCAAATAAATTTTAAACGGGATGAAAATATCCGCGAGATGGAAAGCGACATAAAAGGATTAAGAGAAAGAACAACTTTGTTTTTAACAAGAGTTGAAAGTGAAATTCTTCTTGTAATGAAATCAACTGAGTTAAAAAAATTATTAACCAATTTAGAAAATAGTAATAAGATTGATGATCAGCTTCAGCAGAATACCGAGAAAGAATTTATAAATATTGTAACAGACAATAACTTTTATTTTAAGATTGATCTTCTGAATAAAAAGGGGAAAGAGATTCTTTCCGTTATTAATAATGAAAATCAACCTTATGCAATACATAAAGATAGTTTAACTAAATCATCAAAAAATTATTATGTACAAATTGTTAA
>CAYNUV010000437.1:0-3120 GCA_964400245.1 uncultured Ignavibacteriaceae bacterium | reverse complement strand
AAACTGCCCCGCTGATAGTTGAAAATAAACCATATTTTTATCTTTATAGATTGATAATGGATGGAAGATCGCAGATTGGTATTGCAGCAACTTTCTCAATTGATGATTATGATAACAATGTAATTCTTAAGCATGAAAAAACAAGAAAAGAAAAAGAGGACGACAGAACTAATCATATTATTACAACGGAAGCACAGACAGGTGCTGTGTTTTTAACTTACAAAGGAGTTAAAACTATTAATGATATAGTTGAGAGCACAATAAAAAATATTCATCCTGTTTATGATTTCAAATCAAACGACGGAATTAAACATACAGTTTGGATTCTTCCTGATGTAAGTAATCAAACAATAATAGATGAATTTAAAAAAACAGATAAGCTTTATATAGCCGATGGTCACCATCGTGCTGCAAGTGCAAGCCGTGCAAGAAAAGTAAAAGCGGATAGCAATACTTCACATACAGGAAATGAAGAATATAATTTTTTTATTGCAGTAATCTTTCCGGCGGAACAAGTAAAGATACTACCTTACAACAGGGTGGTCACTTCCCTGAATGGATTAAGTGAAATGGAATATTTAAACCAGGTAAGTGAAAAGTTTGATGTTCAGAAAACTACTTTAAAAGAGCCAACGCAAAAAAGAAATTTCGGAATGTATCTCAAAAAACAATGGTATTCGCTTAAGGCAAGGGATTCTGTTATTGCAAGCTTGTCACTTTCAAATTCTATTGGTTCAAGTCTCGATGTAAGTATCTTACAGGACTTTCTTCTCAATCCAATTCTAGGGATTGATGATCCGGGAACAAACAAAAGAATTGATTTTGTGGGAGGAATAAGAGGAACAGCAGAACTTGAAAAGTTAGTTAACTCAGGAAAAGCTGCTGTTGCTTTTTCACTTTATCCCGTTTCCGTTGAAGACCTTATGAAAATTTCAGACGCAGGAGAAATAATGCCGCCAAAGTCAACCTGGTTTGAACCGAAGTTAAGGGATGGATTACTGGTACATTTGATATAAAAAATAAAGGAGTAAAGGATGAGAAAAGAATTTAATGTTATTATTGAAAAAGATTCCGAAGGTTTTTATGTTGGTTCTGTTCCTTCTTTGAAAGGCTGCCATACCCAGGCAAAATCTCTGGACGAACTGATGGATAGAATTAAGGAAGCTATAGAACTTTGCCTGGAAGTAGAAAGTGAAGATGAAATTAATCTTAATGATTTTATTGGTGTTCAACGTATTTCAGTTGATGTATGACGAAAACTCCAAGATTAACCGGGAGAGAACTTATTAAAGTTTTAGGAAAACAAGGTTTTAATGTTCAAAGAATAAAAGGAAGTCATCATTTTTTAAAACATTCTAACGGAAGAGCTACAGTGGTTCCCGTTCATTCAGGAGAAACTATCGGATCAGGATTGTTATTAAAGATTCTAAGAGATTGTGAAATAAAAAAAGAAGCTTTCTTAAAGCTTGTTTAGAAAATTATCCATAATTAAAAAGGACAGGAAAAATTAAAATGCAAAAAAGAATATATAACTTCAGTGCTGGCCCGGCAATTTTACCGGAAGATGTTTTGAAGGAAGCCCAGGAAAATTTATTTGCTCTTCCCGGTGTGGGAATGTCAATTCTTGAAATCAGCCATAGATCAAAAACTTTTGATAAAATATTTGCCGAAGCTAAACAGGATTTAAAATCACTATTAAACATAAGTGATGATTTTGAGCTGCTCTTTTTGCAGGGCGGTGCAAGTTTACAATTTTCAATGGTTCCTTTGAACCTGATGCCTCCTAAAAACAAAGCCGATTACATTGTAACAGGAAGCTGGTCCCAGAAAGCTGTTAAGGAAGCCAAAAGAGTTGGAAAAGTTAATATTGCCGCATCAACCGAAGGAGAAAAATTTAAGAGAATTCCAAAACAAGAAGAACTAAAGCTTGATGCTGATGCAGCGTATGTTCACTTTACTTCCAACAATACAATTTACGGAACTGAATGGCACAAAGAACCGGAAGTTGGAAATGTTCCTCTTGTTTGCGATGCTTCTTCAGATATTCTTCATAAGAAGATTGATGTGAACAAGTACGCACTTATTTATGCAGGAGCCCAGAAAAATATGGGGCCATCAGGAGTTACTTTTATAATTATAAGAAAAGATCTTCTTGAGAGAAGTCAGGATTCTCTTCATACTATGCTTAATTATAAAGTACATGTTGAGAATAATTCTCTTTACAATACTCCAACTACTTTTGGCATTTATATAATTGGTCTTGTGGCAAAGTGGCTGCTAAAGCTTGGCGGACTTGATGCAATGTATAAGATAAACAAAGAGAAAGCAGAAACACTTTATAAGTGTATTGATGAAAGCGGTGGTTTCTATAAAGGTCATGCAGAAAAAGATAGCCGTTCTTTAATGAACATTACATTTAATCTTACAACAGAAGAACTTGAGAAAAAACTTATCTCCGAAGCAACTGCTGCAGGATTTGATGGATTGAAAGGACACAGATCTGTAGGCGGATTAAGAGCATCAATCTACAATGCTTTCCCGAAGAAAGGTGTTGAGGACCTTGTTGCTTTTATGAAAGATTTTCAGAATAAGAACGATTGATATTTATTAACATCGCAGCACAGATTATTAATCTGCGCTGCAAAATATCTTGAGGTTTAAATGAAGAAAGTAATTATTCTCTTTATAACTACGATTGTATTTTATTCCTGTGGAAAAGAGGAACCTGTAAAAATAGAAACATTCAGCACTGAGGCTTTTGTTTTTGATATTGGCGATAGCTGGGAAGTCAATGCAACAACAAGAGTAAAGGGATTCAAACAAAAGGAAGAAGAAGATAATTACTTTGCCACCATAGCTTATGATGTTGATCTTATAACTCCCGCAGGAGATACGGTAAAATCTTTAATAAGCAGAGTTGAAGATAAAAAAAACAATGAAAGAATAACTGATATTCCGCTTGAAATACAATTCGAGCTTGATTCTACTTATGCAGCTGGGGATTATATAATTATTTTTAATGTAAAGGATGCTGGTTCAAACCAAACTGCAACTACCACAGCAACTTTTCAATTAGTAAATGAATAGCTTTTCTATTGTGCCGGATTTTTCCGGCATTCA
>CAYNUV010000436.1:0-3123 GCA_964400245.1 uncultured Ignavibacteriaceae bacterium | reverse complement strand
CTGGCCGGGAAATATCAGGGAATTAAAAAATACTCTTGAAACTGCTATTGCATTGGATAAAGATGGAGTGCTAAATGCTTCGGAGTTTGCTTCATTATATGTAGAACCGGAAATAGAATTAACCAGCAGGAATCTTCCTATCTTTCTTAAAAGATCTCCTGAAGAAGTTGACAGGGAATTAATGTACAGGGCATTGTTTGAAATAAAGAAGGATCTTATAGAATTGAAAGATCTTGTTTATAACAGGCAGAATGAAATTTATGAAAGTAAAAAAATTCCTCACCAGATTATTCCTTTAAATGAAGTTGAAAAAGAAGCAATTAAAAATGCTCTCGAAGCAACACGTGGCAACAAAAGAACAGCAGCTAAACTTTTGAAAATCGGAGAGAGAACGCTTTACAGAAAAATAAAGGAATATGACCTGTGAATAGGATTAAAATTATTTCTGATTATGTGTTTTACACTTGCCATAAGCTGCTGTTTTTAAGGCAATTTACGCTTCTAACCTTAAAAGTATTGTTGTTTATAAGCATCGGCATAGTTAACTTAAAGTGTTGTATTTATTCATTCACCGGTGCATCTGTTCCGCAGCATCTTAAAACAATCGCAATTCCGGTAGCCGATGACAGAAGCGGCTCCGGTGAACCCGGCTTAAGAGAATTGCTGACAGACCAGTTGACACAAAAATTTATTGATGATAACACACTCCAGGTAACAGAACGGACTACAGCAAATGCAATACTTGAATGTACAATTACTTCTTTGAGTGATGCACCTGCAGTTGTTACAGCAGGTGAGAATGTTGCTTCAAGAAGAATTACTGTTTCGGTTAAAGTAATATATCGCGATTTAATTCAGAGGAAGACGCTATATGATAAAAGTTTTTCTAATTATGGCGATTATCAATCCGGTGGAAGTATTAGCGAAAGACGAGCTGCAATTGAAGCTGCTGTTGATTTGATAACAGAAGATATTCTTCTCGACACAGTTTCAGGATGGTAATATATTTTTAACAATCTGAGGTTAATAAAAATTTATGGATGATATAGTTCTTGTTGGTTATTTTCTTTCATTAACTATATTGTTCATTTTTGGCTGTCATGGCTTTATAATGATCTATTATCATAGAAAATATAAAGGGGTAATACCAACTCCTAAAAATGAAACAACAACAGATGCAACAGTAACAATCCAGCTACCGCTATATAATGAATTATATGTCGTTGAAAGGTTAATCAATTCTGTTTGTGAAATTGATTACCCAAAAGATAAGTTTGATATCCAGATTTTGGATGATTCAACAGATGAAACTACAAACATTGTTCGCCGGGTTGTTGAACAGAAAAAATCTGAAGGTTACGATATTAAACATATAAGAAGAGAATCGAGAAAAGGTTTTAAAGCGGGAGCTTTGAAGGAAGCATTAATAACGGCAAAAGGTGAGTTCGTTGCTATTTTTGATGCGGATTTTATTCCTCATAAGGATTTCCTGAAAAAAACTCTTTCATTCTTTTCCAATGATAAAATCGGGATGGTTCAAACCCGCTGGGAACATTTGAACGGAGATTATTCTATGCTTACAAAAGCGCAGGCATTGGCTCTTGACGGGCATTTTGTTATTGAGCAGAGCGTAAGAAACAAAGCTGGTTTCTTTATTAATTTTAATGGAACCGGTGGAGTTTGGAGAAAAGCTTGTATAGAAGATTCCGGCAACTGGCACGATGATACTCTTACTGAGGATCTTGATTTAAGCTATAGGGCTCAGTTAAAAGGATGGAAGTTTGTCTTCCTGAAAGATTTTACTTCACCCGCAGAGCTTCCATCAGAAATAAATGCTTTGAAGAACCAGCAGTTCAGGTGGACAAAAGGTGCAATCGAAACTGCCAAAAAAATTCTGCCGAAAGTCTGGAAATCAAAAATACCTTTGCGCGTAAAACTGCAATCAACTTTTCATTTAACAAACAATATAGTTTTTCCTTTCATACTTCTTGCTGCAATACTAAATGTTCCTTTAATTTTTATTAAAAACAGCGGCTCTTATGAATTGTACTTTGCAATTATGTCTTTGTTTGTTCTTGCATTTGTAAGCTCATTTTTATTTTATCTTTATTCTCAAAAAGATATAAGAACTGACTGGAGAAAAAAAATAGTTTTGTTCCCTTTGTTTATGGCAGGCAGTATGGGATTTGCTGTAAACAATTCTCGCGCTGTTATCGAAGGTTTGCTGAACAGGAAAAGCGAATTTGTAAGAACACCAAAATTTAAAGTTGTTGATAATAACGATTCCTGGACTGGTAAAAAATATCTTAATACTAAAATCGGTTTATCTGTATATGTTGAAGCAATAATGGCTGTTTATTGTTTAGTGGGCATAGTGTCATCAATTTATTTTGTTGAGATAGCTGCATTACCGTTCCAGATTTTGTTTTTTGTTGGATTTTCATTTGTTGCTTTCACATCAATTAAACATGCATATATGCCTGCCGGCAGGCAAGATGCAAAAAGATAGGTTTGGGCTTGTCTGCAAAAGCTGAGGATCTATATAGAAATAAAATCAGGCTCATATACGAATACAACAGGAACTCTCCACTCTTTGCCCACATAGCAAACTGGGAATTAGAAAATAATAATCACGAAGCTGCAATAGAAATTCTTCAGGGAGGTTTGAGGGAAAATTCTGACTCTCCGACTCCATATTTTATCCTTGGCAGGGTATACTGCAAAACCGGCGATTTCAGCAAAGCGTTGAAATGTTTTAAAAAAGGAAGTGAACTTATTCATTCCAGGGAAACTTACCAGTTTTACCTTCGTGAGCTAGATAGTTTGAGGAGTACACAAATGTCTCCTGAGCTTCGCGCATTAGCAAATCTTGATAGAAAAAAGGAAAAAATTTTTCAGAAAAAAGAGAATGAACAATCATCACGGTTAGAAGATAATCTTGATGAGCTTGTTGATAAAATATCTCATGCTAAAATTCCGGTAATTACAGAAGAAGATTCATCATCAAAATATGTAGAGAGTGAAATTCCGGAAAGCAGTCTTATCGTGTCTGAAACTCTTGCAAAGATTTATCTTGCCCAGGGGGAAATAAAAGAAGCAATTACTATTTATGAAAAACTCAGC
>CAYNUV010000435.1:0-3125 GCA_964400245.1 uncultured Ignavibacteriaceae bacterium | reverse complement strand
AGAAGAATCATTAAAATATCTCTTAAGGTCATCCTGGTTTTTTCTTTTCGCCATTATTTAATTCCAGTCTATAATTTCAAACTTATTGTCTTTAAAGATTCCATAACAAGGAGCATCAAGCCAGGAACCAAGGTTTATATAAAAACCTTTATTGTATTCTTTATAAAATCTATTGTGAGAATGTCCTAAAAGGACATAGTCAAATCCTTGTTCAATTTTTTGCTTTGCAAATTCATATAGTCCGTCAGTTTCTCCATAATTCTTTTTAGAAGTATAACCTCTGCTTGATTTACTTGTGCTGCTCGCAAGCCATATTCCTAAATCCGGATGAATTATTGAATATGTTTTCTGAATTATTTTATTCCTTAAAATCTTTTTAAGAATTTTATACCCAAGATCATTCTTTATAAATCCATCACCATGTGCAAGATAGAATTTATTATTATTTAATTCAGTGATAATTTCATTCTCATACAACTTAACACCAATTTCCTTTTCAAAAAAATCCTTGTGCATAAAATCATGATTGCCAATTATATAGTGAATTTTAATTCCGTTCTCAGCAATATCCTGCAGAGCTGTCAGAGTTCTGAAGAATCCTTTCTGGTAAACACGTTTATATTCAAACCAGAAATCAAATAAATCTCCGAGAATAAAAAGTTCGTTGCAGTTATCTTTGGCATATTGTAAAAATTTAACAAGCAATCTTTCTTTTTGATTCTCTTCAATCTTGCTTTTGAGTCCAAGATGGATATCGGAAATAAACAGGTAAGTATTATTCACAAATCGTTTTATATTTTGAAGAGTAATTTAAGTAATGGTGTAATGATAATAAAAGTTATTAACATTTATTTCCGGTTAACATTTATATCGGCTAACAGCCAGTTGTTGTAGTCTGCTGCAATAATAAATGGTTCAAATTCCAATTCATAAAGCAAAGTCTTCTGTCTTGAATCAATATAGAATTTCTCTACCTGGTATTTTCCTTTTTTATCAACAAACTGAATTTCCAATGGGAAGTTATATTCCTTATAACTTTCCTGCAATTGATTACATTCAAGTTTAACAATAACCTTATTATTCTTTCTCGATTCGACTTTCCATTCAATATTCATTTTGATCTGGTCGTCGCCTTCATAAATCCATTGATTAAAAAACTTGGTTAAATCTTTTCCAGATATCTTTTCACATACTGAAATAAAATTTTCTGTCGAGGCGGACTTATACTTAAACTCTTCGAAATATTCACGGAGAATTTTAAAGAAAGTTGAGTCTCCAACTTCCCAACGGAGCATATGTAAGGCCCAGGCTCCTTTATTATAAATTGTTAGACTGAAAAGATCATCGCCCGGATCGTAAAGTTTGCCCGAAAAGTTATCCTGGTACTTCGAAAGCATTGATGATTTAAGACCATCGAATCCAGCTATGTGTTCATCATAAAGAGCCTCACAATAAGTTGCGAAGCCTTCATTTAACCATATATCTTTCCAAGATTTAGGTCCAACTGCATTACCAAACCAATGATGGGCAAGTTCATGAGCATAAATGTCATTAAAATATTTCCTGCCGCTTACAAAGTTTGAACCGATCCCGGTGATTGTTTGATGTTCCATTGCACCAAGTTGCCATAAAAATTCTGCAACACCATACTTCTCTTTTATGAAAGGATATTCTCCAAAAGTCTCAGCAAAAAATTCAATCATTTTTGGATGCTCCGAAAAATCTTTTTTAGCATTCTCAAGATGTTCCGGGAATACATAATACTCAATCGGCAATGAATCATTACTGATGTTGGAATAATAATAATCAGTAAAGTTCACATATTCGGATGAGTAAAGTGAAATAAGATATGTTGATATAGGATATATAGTTTTCCAGTATGCTGTTTTTCTTCCATTCACTATTTCTTCCGAGACTAAAATTCCATTTGAGACTGAAGTGAATAATGAATCATTGGTGATATGAATATCAGCAAAAGCTTTATCATAAGGAATATCATTACACGGAAACCATGTAGAGGCAAAAGTTGGTTCGCTTAAACTATAAACAACTTTCCTGTTATTAATTTCTCCAAACACAAAAGAAGAAAGTCCTGTTTTTTTTGGTGTACCTTCATAAATAATCTCTACCTGGAATGTGTCTAATTTTCCTTCATTAATAGGAATAGATAATTTTGTCCCTTTATGGATATAATGGTTTTTCTTTCCATTAAGAGATAAGAGACTGATTTTCAGATTATCATAAAAGTTAAGATCAAGATTAGAAACCTTAGAATCTAATATCTTTCCGGTAATTATAGCTTTGCCTTTCAGCATTTTTTTTTCCGGATAGAGATCGAAACTCAAATCATAATGAAGAATATCAGTTTTATATTGGTTATCAGAAATATAATTGGCTGGAGTAATTATTTGTGGTGAACCAAACAGTTTCTCTTTAACAACTTTTGCGTTTTCGTCAGCAGTTTCAAAAGAATTTTTTACAGGAGAAATTCCGAATTCCCATCCTACAATAAAAAATACGGCAAAAACTCCAAAAGAAAATACATTTGTTTTAGTTTTTGATTTCATATCAAATTAGTAATACATTATAAAAAGTAACACTTACAATTTAACGATTTGTAAAATTGCCAATCAAATCATAATTCAATATATTATTGGTAAAGAACAAAAAGAAAATATATGGTTTTCCCGGGCTCATCCATACTGAGAGATACAATAACAATGTTATTAGCTGGCGGGCAGGGAGAAAGATTATATCCTCTTACAGCACATCGCAGTAAACCGGCAGTTCCTTTTGGAGGCAAATACAGAATTATTGATTTCGCATTATCAAACTGCCTTAATTCTGGTTTAAGGCGAATTTATGTTTTAACTCAGTATAAATCGGATTCTCTTAATCAGCATTTACTTGAGGCGTGGAGTATTTTTAACCCGGAACTTGGTGAGTACATTTATTCAATTCCCCCACAAAGAAAAATGAATAATGATTGGTATCTCGGTACTGCTAACGCCATCTACCAGAATTTAAATTTATTTTCAAATGACATGAAAGCCCGTTGGGTTCTGATCCTTAGCGGGGATCATATTTACAAGATGGATTATTTAAAGTTTATCCAATATCATATT
>CAYNUV010000434.1:0-3127 GCA_964400245.1 uncultured Ignavibacteriaceae bacterium | reverse complement strand
ATTACTAACTTTCTCGATGAAATATATCAAAGGATATATAAAAAACAAAACAAACGTTGCTAAGACATAATCAAATGCGCCCTTAATAAATTTTAAGAGCGGATTAGAAATATTATAGCTGATTTGAATTAATGGAATATCTTCTAAAACAGAGACTGATGTTTTGCCAACAAGGAAATCCATATTATTACCCACAAGTTTGAACTCAATATTTTCATTCTGGCATTTTGATATAATGATCATCATCTGGTTATAGGAAAGTTCCTGCGAAGAAAAAATAACTTCGGTTACTTTGTAATGGCGGATAATTTTTAAAATATTTTCCAGGCTCCCTATAACAGATAAACCATTTATATTTTGCCCGACATCTTTGTGTGAAAATCCGATTAAACCAACAACCGTATGAAGATCGGTTTTTTTATTTCTTAATCTTGATGCAACCTGTGTAACTGATTCACTTACACCAACAATAAGTGTGCGTTTATTCTGGGTTTCATCTTTAATCATTCCAACTTTAAAAATTATTTTTACAACTATCCGCCAGAAAGGAAGAATGAAGAACAGCAGAGTATAAGTGAAGATTACTACAGCTCTGCTGTAAGCAAACTGGTTAAAGAAAAACGTTAAAGCCGAAATAACAAAGAAACTTATAAAAACAGATGCAATAGTTTTAAGAATAGAAAGTGAATCCTTTTTATAACTACCGGCCATTAAAGAAATGACTATATGAATAAGCGCAGGAATTGTATAAAGCGGGAGAAGATGATAATCATGAAAACCGCGCCAATCACTTATAAAACCATAGAATTTTTCTGCCGCCAGTAATGATATATTAAAGAAAATAAAATCCAGAATAACAGCAGCAACTATTATTTTGCGTCTACCCCAGAAAGCAATAAATTTTCTAACTCCTATTGCCATACGCAGAATTACTTCCACAATGAGAGAGGTTGCAAGATGTTTTTTTACAAACAGAGTCATTGCGTTATAAAATATTTTTGTTTCATCTATACTGCTTCTTTTAGTGCTCTCTCCTTTGTAATGAATTATTTGTGTTTCATAAACATAGTAAACTTTATATTCTGCTTTCTGAATTCTGTAACACCAATCAAGATCTTCACCATACATAAAAAACTGTTCATCAAGGTTGCCGACTTTATCCAGAACTTCTCTTCTAATCATCATAAATGAGCCTGAGATTGCATCAACCTCGTATGTTTCATTTTCATTAAGATAAGTGAGATTATATCTTGCAAATAATCTGCTGGTTGGAAAAAGATTACTTAACCCTGTTACTTTACAAAAAGATGTCCATGGCCCGGGGAAACTTCTTCTGCAAGCAAGCTGCAATGTCCCATCAGGATTGAGAATCTTACATCCTGCTATACCTGCATCCGGTGTTTTTTCAAAAAAAGAAATCATCCTTTCAAAAGTATCTTCCTGAACAATAGTATCAGGATTTAACAGTAATATGTATTTCCCCTTTGCAATTGATAAACCAATATTATTTGCTTTACTGAATCCAAGATTTTTATCATTAACAAGCAGTTTAATATCCGGAAATTTTTCCTGGAGGAATTCAACACTGCCATCATCAGAAGCATTGTCTATAATTATTATTTCATAGGATAAGTTAGATGCAGCTTTGTAAATGGAGTGAATTAAATTCTGAAGGAATTCTTTAACGTTATAGTTTACTATTATAATAGAAATATCCACAGTATACCTAAAGAATACCGAGAATGCTTCTTAATCTTAATTTCCAGACCATCAATACTGCTTCACGAACAATCTTTTTAGACATCTTTGATTTACCTTTAATGCGGTCAACAAATATTATTGATATCTCTTTTATCCTGAAACCTTTTTTCCAGGCTTTATAAGTCATTTCAATCTGAAAAGCATATCCATTGGATTTAATTTTTTCAAGGTCAATTGCTTCAAGAACTTCTCTTCTGAAACATTTGAAACCGCCTGTGGCATCATGAATTGGAAGCCCGGTAATAAAACGTGTATAAAAATTTGCAAAGTAACTTAAAATCAATCTGCTCATCGGCCAGTTAATAACATTCACACCCGTTAAATAACGGCTGCCTAAAACAAGATCGTTCCTTTCAATTGTAATAAGGAAGTTCTCAATCTCCCCGGGATCATGAGAGTAGTCTGCATCCATTTCAAAGATGTAATCATAATTATATTGAATAGCATATTTGAAACCGATAATGTAGGCTGTTCCTAAACCTAATTTTTTTTCACGTCTTATAAGTTTAACTCTTTGGTTCGATCCTGAAAAATTAGCAATATAATCACCAGTACCATCCGGAGAACCATCATCAACAACAAGGATATCCAAATTTTCATACCGGTTTAAAATATCAGGTATGAGTCTTTGTATATTATCCATTTCATCGTATGTAGGAATAATAACAAGTGATTTTTTATCAGCCATAAATAATTACCTGTATATGATTACCTTTTTTGCAATTTACATTTACCATTTTCCATTAACTATAGTGTCCTTTACCAAACAAAACTACATAAATTGTTCTAAGTATTATTTTAAAATCCATTCTTAAAGAAATATTTTCAATATAAAAGAGATCATATTTTAATTTTACTTTTACATCTTCTAATGATTCATCATACTTATGTTTAACCTGTGCCCAACCTGTAATTCCCGGACGAACTTTAAGCCTTCTTTTATAATAAGGAATTTCCTGTGCAAGTTTCTCCACAAAAAAAGGTCTTTCCGGTCTTGGGCCAACGAAACTCATTTCACCTTTAAGTACATTATACATTTGTGGTATTTCATCAATCCTGACTCTCCTAATATATTTACCAACTTTTGTTATTCGGGGATCATCTTTCTGTGACCATACAGGACCAGACATTTTTTCAGCATCACGGAACATAGACCTGAATTTTATCATTGTAAAAGTATTTCCATTTAAGCCGCAGCGCTCTTGCCTAAAAAAAATTGTTCCTTTAGAATCAATCTTAATTGCAATGGCAGTAATTAGACATACCGGGAATGTAATTATCAAAATTATAAGTGAGATAATGATATCAAAGGATCTTTTTAATTTCTTTTCCCATTCCGGCATTAACTGGGGCATTATATCAATAA
>CAYNUV010000433.1:0-3128 GCA_964400245.1 uncultured Ignavibacteriaceae bacterium | reverse complement strand
GAAAAACTACATTAACAGCTGCCATCACAATGGCTCTTAATAAAAAGGGTTTATCAGAAGTAAGAACTTTTGATAGCATTGATAATGCCCCTGAAGAAAGAGAAAGAGGTATTACGATAGCAACTGCTCATGTAGAATATTCAACTGAAAAAAGACATTATGCTCACGTAGATTGTCCGGGACATGCCGATTATGTTAAAAATATGATCACAGGTGCTGCTCAAATGGACGGAGCTATTCTTGTTGTTGCTGCTACAGATGGTCCTATGCCTCAAACCAGAGAGCATATTCTCCTTGCACGACAGGTAGGTGTACCTAAAATGGTTGTCTTTATGAATAAAGTTGATATGGTAGATGATCCTGAACTATTAGATCTTGTTGAAGAAGAGTTGAGAGATCTTTTAACATCATATGAATTTCCGGGTAAAGAAATACCTATTATCAGAGGTTCAGCATTAAAAGCTCTTGAAGCTGCAGCAACAGCTGATTCAAAGGTTGATGATCCACGTTTAAATTGCATCTGGGAGTTGATGGATGCTGTTGACAATTATATTCCTATACCTAAAAGAGATGTAGATAAGCCATTCATTATGCCTGTTGAAGACGTTTTCTCAATTACAGGTCGTGGTACTGTTGCTACAGGAAGAGTTGAAAGAGGACAAGTAAAAATTCAGGAAGAGCTTGAATTGATTGGTCTTGGGGTTCATAAGAAAACTGTAGTTACAGGAATTGAGATGTTCAGGAAAGAGCTTGATTCAGCTATGGCTGGTGATAATGCCGGTATTTTATTAAGAGGTGTTGATAAGGATGAAATTGAAAGAGGAATGGTTTTGGCAAAGCCAGGTTCTATTACACCTCATAGAAAATTTGAAGGAGAGGTTTATATTCTTTCTAAAGAAGAAGGTGGAAGACATACCCCCTTCTTCAACGGATACAGACCTCAGTTTTATTTCAGAACAACTGATGTTACCGGTGTAGCTTCACTTCCTGGAGGAACCGAGATGGTTATGCCGGGTGATAAGGTAAAGCTTAGCATAGATCTTATTACTGATATAGCTATGGAAGATGGTTTACGCTTCGCTATTCGCGAGGGTGGAAGAACTGTTGGTGCCGGTTTAGTAACCAAGATAATTCAATAGAATAAAATATTAATAAAAAGGGAGCTTCAACTCCCTTTTTGTGTCTTTAAAATTTAAGGAGTTTTTAAAAGTGTCCGGTCAGAAGATAAGAATTAAATTAAAGTCGTACGATCATATACTCATTGATAAATCTACTGAAAAGATTATTAAGACTGTTAGAAGCACCGGCGCAGTTGTATCCGGGCCAATTCCATTGCCAACAAGACGCACGGTTTATACAGTTTTAAGATCTCCTCATGTTGATAAGAAATCAAGAGAACAGTTTGAAACAAGAGCGCACAAAAGAATAATTGATATTCATAACTCCAACAATAAGACAGTTGACTCATTAAGTAAGCTGGATATTCCGGCTGGTGTTGATATAGAAATAAAGTTATAAAGGAATAAAAGATGTCCGGGTTAATTGGAAGAAAATTAGGAATGTCGAATGTATTTAATAGCTTGGGAGAA
The DNA here is from genome assembly GCA_964400245.1 of uncultured Ignavibacteriaceae bacterium. Classification (GTDB taxonomy): domain Bacteria; phylum Bacteroidota; class Ignavibacteria; order Ignavibacteriales; family Ignavibacteriaceae; genus RBG-16-34-14. The sequence continues at coordinate 1,539 of CAYNUV010000433.1, read as the reverse complement.
TTAGTTCCCGTTACAGTAATTCAAGCTGGTCCCTGTAAAGTGGTATCTATCCGGACAAAAGAAAAAGATGGTTACGAAGCTCTTCAGCTTGGCTATGGTGAGAAAAAAGAAAAGAAAGTTACTAAACCTGTTGCCGGGCAATTCAAAAAAAATAATTTATCTCCGAGTCTTGTTTTAAAAGAATTTAAATTTTCTTCTGTTACCGAATTTAAAATTGGAGACGAAGTTAAAGCGGATCTCTTTAAAGAAGGAGAAAGCATAAAGGTAAGAGCAAAGAGTAAAGGGAAAGGTTTCCAGGGAGTTATGAGAAGACATAACTTTGGAGGTGTTGGAGGAACAACTCATGGACAAAGTGACAGGTTAAGAGCTCCCGGTTCAATTGGATCCAGTTCTTATCCTTCAAGAGTTTTTAAAGGACAAAGAATGGCAGGGCGGCAAGGTTTTGAGAATGTTACAATTTCTAATTTAAAAGTTATTAAAATAATTTCAGATGAAAACCTTGTGCTTGTTAAAGGTGCTGTACCTGGTGCAATTAACCAAATTGTTGAGTTGATTAAGCGATAGGCTTATTAATAAGAAATAATCGAAAATATGAAATTAGATATTTATAAAACTGACGGTAAATCAAGCGGTAAAAAAATCGATCTCCCAAAAGAAATTTTCGGAATAGAACCAAATGATCACGCTATCTATCTTTCTGTAAAAGCTTACCTTGCTAATCAAAGACAAGGCACTCACAAGTCTAAAGAAAGAGGAGAGGTAAGAGGTGGCGGTAAAAAGCCGTGGAAGCAAAAAGGAAGAGGTGGAGCTCGTGCAGGTACATCACGTTCACCTTTATGGTCCGGCGGCGGAAGAATTTTTGGACCAAGACCGCGTGATTACAGGCAGGATTTACCAAAGAAAGTAAAAAAACTTGCACGCAAATCAGCGTTCAGTTACAAAGTAAAAGATGAACAACTTATGGTTATTGAAGATTTTAATTTTGAACAGCCTAAAGCAAAAAAGTTTGTTGAGTTACTTTCTGCTTTAAATGTTACGGGCAAGAAAGTTCTTCTTTTAACTAATGGTAATCAGGATGCGGTTTATAAATCCGGAAGAAATATTTCTAAAGTAAAAGTACTTGAAGCCGATAAGGCATCAGCTTATGATATATTGAATAACCAGGTACTGATAATACAACATGGTGCTGTTAATCTTATTACGAAATCATTCGGTAATAATAGTGTTGCGGAGAATTAATTATGCATAACATCCTGATAAGACCTTTGATTACCGAAAAGATGACAAATATAACCGCTGTACATAGCACTAAGTTTGGTTTCATCGTAGATCCGAAAGCAAATAAAATTGAAATAGCTAAAGCGATTGAAAAAAAATTTAATGTTCATGTAACAGATGTTAAAACAATAAAACATCATGGAAAAACAAAAACACAGTTCAGAAAAAGCGGAAGATTTTCAGGAAGAACTTCACAATATAAAAAAGCTATTGTTACTCTTAAAGAAGGTGAAACAATAGAATTATTTGAGCAAGTATAGA
>CAYNUV010000432.1:0-3138 GCA_964400245.1 uncultured Ignavibacteriaceae bacterium | reverse complement strand
CTTTGTATATTCTTCTTCACTCTTCCTAACAGAAGTTGTTCCGAGACAAAAAAAGCAAGCATTGAAACCTTTTAATTGATCTTCAATCTTTGTGAGATCATAAAAGTTATCGTGTAGGATCTCCTTTAATTTCGGATGTGTACATTGCAGGATTTCCGGTTAATTACCAACACAGCTTCCACATCGGGATGATTAAGACATTCGTGAAGAACACCTTCTCCAACCATACCTGTCGTTCCAGTTATTATGGCTTTTATTTTCATAGGTTTAATTGGTTTTAATTTAATCTTAATAATTTCACCCCTTCGGGGTTTTTCATTCTTTTGTTATTTCTTTCCTATAATAATATCACACCTTCGGTGTTCAATTCTATATTCATTTCAAACCTGCAGGATTTTTTGAATGAAACCCGAAGGGCTGACATTATTATAATAACAACAAATGCTAAAAAAATCATAACCTCGAAGAGGTGACATATAAACTATTCTATCAATCGAATAAATATTTTTCATTGTATTCAATCTCAAATTTTTTCAATAATTCCACATATTCCTGTCGGAATGTTTTCTTCCTATGATGTTCTTCCTGATTTTTTATGTAATTATAAACAGCTTCTATATGTGAGTGCGAATAAGAAAATGCTCCATATCCTTCCTGCCAGGAAAATTTTTCTTTTATCCATTTATTATCATTAATAAAATTAGAAGAATTATTCTTAATGTCTCTGACTAAATCTGATATTGCCATTGAAGGGCGTAAACCAATAAAAGCATGAATATGATCGGCATTCCATTCACAATAATTGACTTTTGTTCTTTGCCTTTAATTATCCCGGCTATGTACATATTTAATTCTTCTTTCCATTTTTTGCTAATCTGGTTTTCACGACCTTTTACAGCAAATACAATTTGAATGTAAACTTGTGAATAAGTTCCCGCCATAATTCTACCATCCTTTCGGAATAAAATGTTTATTGTATATTTTGTCTACAATAATTTCACCCCTTCGGGGTTTTGCCGTTTCATGGTCATTTCATTTCTATAATAATGTCACACCTTCGGTGTTTGGATACTAAAATATTACTCTAATTACAATAATATCATACCTTCGGTATTTATTATTTTATTTCTAACTCCGAAGGAGTGGAATTATTATAGCTAATATAAGGAGATGGAAAACAAAACCTCGAAGAGGTGATATAAATTCTTCAATCAAATCGGAAAAATATTTTTAATCCTTTTTAATTTGATATGCAATATACAAGGACCAGGAATTTAGAATATATTTAGAGATACAAAAAATAATCTTAACATCAGATAGAGAAAATTCCTAAATTTTAAACCAACAATAGTAAAAGTTTTATATGTATAATCTTCCTTATTTTAAAGAAAAAGAAAAAGAAGTCATTCTTCATTTCATTCATCAACATCCTTTTGCATTTTTAACCGGCTGCTCTGAAAAGGGTGAGCCAGTTGCCACCCAGGTACCGGTATTTATTGAAGACAGGGAAGGAAAGCTTTTTCTTACCGGGCATATAATGAGGCAAACAGATCATCAGAAAGCATTTGAAAAAAATCCCAATGCTCTCGCTGTATTTACCGGACCTCATACTTATGTAAGCGGAAGTTGGTACAGCAATCCTCACCAGGCATCAACCTGGAATTATATGAGTGTGCATGTAAAGGGGCTTCTGCGTTTTCTTGATGAGGATAGTTTGATCAAAATACTCAGGAAAACTACTTTACATTTTGAAAACGGTAATTTACAATCGCCTACTGTATTTGATAACCTGCCGAAGGAATACGTTAACAGGCTGATCAGAATGATTATCGCATTTGAAATAGAAGTAACAGGAATTGAGAACGTGTTTAAGTTAAGCCAGAACCGGGATGAAAAAAGTTACCATAATATTATCGAAAAATTACAGCAGCAGGGAAGCGATGGTAAATATATTGCAGAGGAGATGAGAAAAAGAAGTTCACAATTATTTGATAAAGCAAATAAACTGTAGTATGGAAAACTTAACAATCTTTGGTAAAGAAATAATTGATGAAAAATCAATTGCCCAGATTAAAAGATGTATTTCGGAAGATGATATTGGAGTGCTTACTGCCGATGCACATTATGGTTACGGACATCCGATTGGAGGAGCTGTTGCATATAAAAATAAAATATCTTTATCGGGTGTCGGGTTTGATATTGCCTGTGGAAATAAAGCTGTAAGAACAAATATAAAAGTAGATGATGTTGATGTTCCTAAAGTTATGGATGAAATTTTCAGAAGAATTTCTTTTGGAATAGGCAGGCATAATGATGAACCTGTTGATCATCCCGTTTTTGAGAAAATAAGAAAAGCTGATTTTGTTCCTCAAAGATCTTTACTTGCATTAGCTAAAGAACAATTAGGAACAGTTGGTTCAGGAAATCATTTTGTTGATCTGCTGAAAGATGATGATGACTGGTTGTGGATTGGTGTTCATTTTGGTTCGAGAGGTTTCGGGCATAAAACGGCAATGGGATTTATTGCGATGTCGCAGGGACATGCTTTCAATGAGAAAGGAAAAGAAGGCGGAATGGATACGCCTCCGATTTTGTTTGATTTAAATTCGGAGATCGGACAATCTTATATTGCTGCAATGCACTTAGCTGGCGAATATGCTTATGCCGGTCGTGATATGGTTGTGAAAAAAGTCCTGGAAATTCTTGGCGGTGAATCAACTTATGAAGTTCATAATCATCATAACTTTGCCTGGAGGGAAGAACACTTTGGCAGGAAATACTGGGTTGTCCGTAAAGGCTGTACTCCTGCATTTCCCGGACAAAAAGGATTTGTCGGTGCAACTATGTCTGATACTTCTGTAATTATTGAAGGTGTCGAAAGTGATTTATCTAAGAAAGGATTATATTCCACGGTTCATGGAGCGGGTAGAAGAATGTCCAGAACCGAAGCTGCAGGAAAAAAGAAATGGCGTCGGGACAGAGATGGAGTTTCAAGACCAACAATTATTGCAAAAGGTAAAGTAGATTTTGATGCAGTTAAAAAAAGAATGAAATTAAATAAGATTGAACTTCGTGGTGCAGGGGCAGATGAAGCTCCTGAATGTTACAAAAAATTAAGTGACGTTCTTGCATACCAGG
>CAYNUV010000431.1:0-3183 GCA_964400245.1 uncultured Ignavibacteriaceae bacterium | reverse complement strand
TGAAGAAATATCAGAAATACTTTCAGTTACTTCAGGAACAACAAAGCTCAGTTGCACAGGGCAAGAAAGCTTTTAAGGGAGGCAATGGAAAAATGAAATGCGATGAACTTAAATATTATTTAAATGATTATGCTGATGGACATCTAATCAATGAAATGAGAGATGATATTAAAAATCATCTTGATGTTTGTCCCGGCTGCAAAAATTATTATGACGATTTATTAATAATAATCAGCGAAGCAAAAACACTTCCTAAAGAAATTACTCCATCAAAAGATTTATGGGAAGGAATAAACGAAAGGATATCCGGGAAAAAGAAATCGGCAAAAATATTTACCATCAGCAAAGAAGATGATTCTCTTTATGAATCCGGTGAAGGCAGAACTCTGTTTTTTAAACTACCCGGGAAAAAACGAAGCGGCTGGTTTGTTATTGCTGGTGCTGCTGTTTCTGTGGTTCTTGGTATTATACTTGGGATACTCTATTACACATCTTCATCAACAGCTTTCTGGACAGTGGAAAAGTTAGCCGGCACTCCAATGGTTGACTCAGAAGAATTAACAGGTCATGGAATGCTCAAGGTTGGTGATTGGCTTGAGACAGATGATAAATCAAGCGCACGTTTACAGGTTGGAATAATAGGTGAAGTTGATGTTCAGCCAAAAAGCAGAGTTAAGCTTGTTGAAACGAATCCAACAGAATACAGAATTTCTTTAGATATAGGAAAGATTGAAGCTGCAATCTGGGCGCCGCCAAGACTTTTCTTTGTTGAAACTCCATCTGCAACTGCAATTGATCTTGGCTGCATGTACACACTTGAAGTTGACGAAGATGGTTCTGGGTTTCTCAAAGTAACTTCCGGCTGGGTTGCTTTACAATCAGGTGAAGTTGAATCTTTAATACCTTCCGATGCCGTTTGCAAGACTAGGAAAACATATGGTCCCGGTACTCCATATTTTGAAGATGCAAATGATGAATTCAAAAATGCTTTGGAGAAATTTGATTTCAGCAAAAATAAAAGCGATGCACTTGAAATCATTCTTAAAGAATCAAGAAAAGAAGATGTACTGAGTCTCTGGCATATTCTCTTAAAAGTTAAAGATACAGCTAGAGAAAAAACATTCAGCAGGATTTCCGAATTTGTTAATATCCCGGATGGTGTTACATCAGAAGGAATTATGAAAGGAAATAAAGAGATGATGAATGCTTTGTGGGAATCGCTCGGTTATGGAAGCAAATCTTTATGGAATATTTTATAAATTCTAAGGAGTAGAAAATGTTCAGAATACTTTTTGACTTCTGGTTTTTACCATTTCTTTTTTCTGCTTTATTTTCAGATGGCGATGAACAGAAATGGAAAATAATTATTGCAGCAGAAAATGTTAAAGAAGAAAGAATGGTTGTTACCGGAAATGTCTATGGTGAAGATGGAAAAACTCCGGTTGAAGGAGTTACAGTTTATGTTTACCACACTGATGCAAATGGAATTTATGGTAAAGGGGATAATCTTTTAAACGGAACTATGATAACAAATTCTAAAGGGCAGTATGAGTATCATACAATAAAACCAGGTTCTTATCCTGAAGGCGGTAATCCGGCACACGTTCATTATAAAATAACCGGCAAAGGTTATTCTGAACAATGGTTTGAATTGAGATTCAATGGAGATCAACACTTGAGCGAATCTGATTACAAAAAAGAAGAGGGTAAAGGCAACTTCTCACAAATCCAGAAACTTGAGAAAGGAAAAGATGGGGTACTAAGGTGCAGGATGGATATCCGATTAGAAAAGTAAACTAAAGAGATTCTATTTTATTTGATCTTGGTCTAATAATAAAAGCACAAGGTTTCTTTGCTTTTTTCATTTCCTCTTTAATTTTACTCCAATTAGAAAATATTTCTTCAACTTGTTCCCAATAAGTATAACCTGTTTTTGAAGGCGGTTTTATAAAAATAACAGCTAAATTATGTTCTCTATATAAATCTCTTTGTTGTTTGGTTCTTTGAATATTAAGATCCTGTGTAATTACAATACCATCTCTTTCACTGACTTTTGGTATCCAATCCTCATCAGCCATACCTTTTCCAAATTCCTCTGAAATATTTAAAACCTTAATTCCTTCTTCAGGTTTTTGTGCTTGTAGGACATTAAGGGCTCTTGCAATTGCTGGAGGAAAGTTTTCATCAAAGAAAAAAGTCATGCCGCCAGTCTGTCTTTAAATAATAAGACATCCTGAATATATCTTTGATCAATCTCAAAGAATCTTGAAATTGATTCTGTTGTTTCCCCAGAGTTTATAAAATTTAATATTGAATAAATGGTGATATTGGTGTCTTTAATTATGGGTTGTCCAAAACTATGATTCGGATCAACAACAATTGAATGTTCTTTCCCCATTGGCCAATATCTTTTAGCTAAACCTGTTTTTGTATTGAAATCAATTTTAATACAATAAGGTGTTACTAAATTCTTAAAAGAATATTGCATTTGATTATCTAATCCCAATAGATCCATATTATCTTGATCTAAAAATATATTTTTTCTGTCACTTAATAACCTTGATGATGCAAAAGGATAAGGAGTTTTTATCAGATTGGATAAAATATCATGAGCTTTTTTTATTTTTCTAAATGATAATCCAATTTCTCGAAATGAATTAACAGCAATTAATTCCATTAAAGTATAAAAGTTAAACCCTCTTTCTCTTCCTTCTCCCCATGTATATACATTAAAATCATAAAAATCCATTTCCCAATATTTTGAAATCCATCTTCTAATTTTATACTGGGGTATGTTTAAAATAATAGATGCATCTGGTGCTGTGTAAACACCTTCACCTAATTTTGGCTTTAATTCTTGAGTTTTCATATTAATAAACGAGGGATATGGGACCTTTTTACTTGATTTAAAACTAATCCCAAATACAATAAAAAACAACCTGAATTTTTTCCAAGTAATATTTGTCAATCTTTTATAAAAAGGTGAAAAATAAAAATACCCGATCCTCATTTAGAGAATCGGGTTTCTACTTTAAATAAGATTTACTATTTACTTCAGCAGCAACATCTTCTTTGAAACTTTATAATCACCAGCTTTGATTGAGTAAATATAAGTTCCGCTTGCAACCTGATAGCCAAAATCATTTTTGCCATTCCAGGTAACTTCGTAAGTTCCTGCATTCT
>CAYNUV010000430.1:0-3188 GCA_964400245.1 uncultured Ignavibacteriaceae bacterium | reverse complement strand
ATAATCGGGGCTTTTTTATTGTAAACCAAAAACATAGTTGAGTTTTTTTTATCAATTAAATTTTCTAAAAAATTTCCTCATCAAAGTATAGATTGATTTGTTCTACATCGTGGATCTTTCCTAACTCACTAATAAACTCCGAGTTTAGTTTTTTATTTCTTATAGATACATGATAAGAAAGTTCAAGCTGTTTTTCTTTAACCGATTTTACATTTAAAAGTGTAACCTGTTTACAGTATTTATTTAAAACAATTATATATGGTGCATCGCCGCTTCCGTTTGCACCTGCGTACCTGAATTGAAGTAAAAACTTTTCATGAGAAAGAGAAAAGAAATTTGTTTTTGATAGTGCAAAAATTATAGATCCGATAAAAACCGTTCCAGCAATTGCTACTATGTGTAAACCAACTCCCGCAGCCATCCCAATTGCAAGTGAAAAGAAAATGTAAACAATATCCATCGTTTCTTTTACAGCCGTTCTGAAACGAATAATTGACATTGCCCCGACAAGCCCAAATGCACGTGCCAGGTTATTACCAATAACCATTATTACTACTGCAGTTATCATTCCCAATACAACAATCGAATTTATAAATGAAACTGAATAACCCGGACCATGATAAGTGTATCTATAAAATAGTGCGATAATCATACAGCAAATAAATGCAACTATGAGGTTCTCGAATACAGTTCCAATTGTAAGTGAGTGGTTCCAGAAGCTTTGAAAATCTTGAAGCATTATCTTATCGTTTCCTGTGAAGCAGATTTTTGAGGTAGAAAATAATTTGAAAAGGCTGCACGAATATTACTGTTCATCGGGTTGTGCTTAGAATAGTCATCTATACAAATAACATATTTAGACAGCGATTTTCTAGTAAGCCCATATTTAGTAATTATATTCTGAAGCCATACCGGTTTATTCCTGTTAAATTTTATTTCGACAATTGAATGGTTATTTAATACCTTGTAAAGATGATAGTCATCCAAATAGAGATCGGAAACTGCAGGGAACGGGAAATAGCGAAGATTTTTATCAAAAGTTATCCTCAACCTGTTGTCAAACTTACAAGTGTAAGCTTCTCTGTTATACACCACTAAATTTATTGGCCTTAATGATTTATTAATAAAATGGTAAAAAAATCTTTTACCATCATTAATGCTCTCTTCGTTACTGTATTTTTCAAAAATAAATTTTTCAATATCACCGCATTCAAATAACCGGCTTAAATCTTCATAGTGAAGCGGTGATCTGTTTTTATAAATGTAATTATCACATTTCTTTTTTATTTCCAGGAAAATAAGGTTTTCACCTTCACAATAATCGTATCCCCTGATGCGTAGTTTCTTTCTTACTTTGATTCCCTCAATTTTTTCATAATAATAATCGAGTTTACTGTTATCAAAGTAGATGCTTCGGACAGTATAATCTTCTTTACCTTCAGGCAGATGCTTATCGCAATCAAGATATGGCAGAAGGTCTTGCCTGATGTGAGGTAATATAGAATTGGGAATAAGATATTTATATTCTAAACGCATCAGAAAATATTTTTATTCATAAATCTTTTTAAATGTTCATAAATGCTGGCAGAACCACCATCAATAACACATTCAATCATCAATCCATATGCCAGTGGGTCAGTAGTTTCAACAGAAGCTATAGAAACAATTACCTGTTCGTTAAGGAGTTTGAGAGCTGAATTATCAGTAAAAATTATTTTCCCTTTTAGTTTCTCTGAAGATTGAGGAAGCCTAATTTCTATTTCGGTATTATCATGAATATATGAGACATCGCTGAACTTTACAGGTATCATTACAACAAAGTCACGATTATCTGATATTGAAAATAATGTATCACCACTTGCAAGATTGCTAATAACGCCATTTAAAGGAGAAATAAGATAGTAGCTGCCATATCTTTTTTGGAGAACTTCAATTTGCTTTTGAAGTGATTTGATCTGGTTGTTTATCAGTTCTATCTGTTCTTCTTTTGACCCTGTTGATACAGATTCCAACTTTGCTTTAGCTATGGCAATTGAAATATCATTCAGCTCAGCCTGGTTCAGAGTAAGCTCATATTCTTCTTTTGAAGCAAGATTCTTTTCGAAAAGCGCTTTTTGTCTTGCCAAAATCTTTTTATGTTCCGATGCCTGTTTTAAAAAGTAGTTTAAATTTTCTTCTGCTTCTTTAATTACAGATTCTTTCTCACCGCTTTTATTAAACTCAAGCGAAGATTTAGTAACACTTAATTCACTCATTAAAAGAGCAAGTTGCTTTTCTATTTCATTGGAATAAATGAAACCGACAGTATCTTTTTCATTTACTATCTTACCGATTCTTACTTCAGGATTAAGTAATAACTGTATATCATCTCCTCTTTCAAACTCTTTAACGGAGTAATTATCAACTATTCCTTTTTTTCTGTCATGAAGAAAGCTTATTAATTGCCCGCTGTTTCCTTTGGATACGATCCAGGATTTTGCCGGAAGGATTCTTCCCACGGTAGTAATTTTATATGGAAACTTTATAGGAATAACTGTTACGATTATTGTGATTAAGACCAGGAGGAAAAGGATTAAGAGAAGCTTTACCCGCATTTTATTCAACATTTAACAATTTTCTAATCAATATTTAACAAATTAATAATATTAAAGCCGACTTCTAAAATAGTAAATCAAATGTCTAATTGAAAAAAATAAGCCGACTTTTTTGGAGTAACAATTTTTCCTCAAATAGAGCAATTGTTGGATAATTACATACTAAATGAAACTGATTGTAATCAAATAAATAAAATTTTTTTCAATTATTCTTTGCACACTTCCAATTTTAACTATAAATTAACATCAATATTGTATTTCAAAATATTTTAGTTACTATTTTCATTTCTCAAAAATATCAAATAAAACCGGAGTTATTATGAAGAAACTTTCTTTACTTGTTATTCTTTTTTTAGCCGTGTTTACAATAACCAGCAGGGCTACAGTAATAAATATAAATGTCGGCGATGACTTTTTTAGCCCTGTGTCATTTTCTATTACAGTTGGTGATACCATACTTTGGACAGTTACAGGTTTAAATACACATACCACAACTTCAACTTCAGTTCCTGTTGGTGCTGCAACATGGGATTATGCATTTACAGGTGTTGGAGATACTTATTCTTATATAGTTCAGGTTTAGGGTGTTTATGA
>CAYNUV010000429.1:0-3205 GCA_964400245.1 uncultured Ignavibacteriaceae bacterium | reverse complement strand
TATCTCTTTCAGTTTCCCACTGATCTCTCGGAACACAAATTTCTGGTGTCCTCTTGTAAAATTTTATTGCATCGCATCCTGCTACAAAGCTCCTTCAATCATTTTTTTTTGCAATATCTATTGATCCGTTATGATTGATTTCAATTTCAGCATTAACAAATACAGGTTCATTATCGCCGATAAACCTATTGCCAACTTTTATTTTTCTTTCGTAATTCATTTTCGCCCTCGGATTTTGTTTTTTAATAATTATTTATTCATCCATTTTAAGAGCAATTATTAATTCCACAAACTCTCGGAATGCACCATGACCCCCTTTATCTTCACATACATAATCAACTATGCTTCTTACATCAACCATTCCATCAAAAGGAGAAGCAGATAATCCTACCATTTTAATTAATTCAATATCATTTACATCATCACCGATGAAAGCAATATTTTCTGGCTGAAGTTTATTTTTCTTTAAGATTTTATTTAAAAGAGATGCTTTATCTTTTGCCCCAAGGTATAATTCTTTTATCTTAAGTTTCTCAGCCCTCTTCTTTACCGAACCGGATAACTCTCCTGTTATAATTACTGTTTCAATTTTAAGGAGATTCCGTAATCTTTCTACCCCCATTCCATCGCGAATGGAAAACCTTTTAAACCTTTCTCCCTTATCTGAATAATAAACACCTGTATCAGTAAGAACGCCGTCATTATCTGTAAGGACAAGTTTTATTTTTCTTGCTTTATCCGCGAGATGAGTATTTTTTTCTTTTAACTTAGAAGCGATTACCATGCTGTCCAGCCTCCATCTATAACAAGGTTAGCTTTAGTCATATAAAATGAAGCATCGTTTGTTAAGAAATTGTAAATTTAATGTTAAGTAATAAATTAAAATTCAATTTTAATCTTTACTATCAATCTTAGCCGAATAAATTTTAAAAACAACTCCAAAATGATTTATATCAATTATTCATATATTATATCATTGCTATTGATAAATTAATTTAAAATTCCATTTTAAATTGTTCAAATTATGCGTTTAGTCAAACCAAAAAGACTGAAAAAAGGGGATTTAATCGGAATAATTTCACCGGCTTCAGCTCCAGATGAGCTCTTTAAAATTGAGAAAGGCGTAAAGTATCTTGAAGGATTAGGATATAAAGTAAAGGTCGGCAAAAATGTTCAGCAGAATCATGGCTATCTCGCCGGTACAGATGAACAGAGAATTGAAGATCTTCATGATATGTTTAAGAACAAAGAAGTAAAAGCAATTGTTTGTTCAAGGGGAGGTTATGGTACACCAAGACTGCTGGATAAAATTGATTATAAATTAATTGCAAAGAATCCTAAAATTTTTGTCGGGTATAGTGATATAACAGCGCTTCAAATGGCATTTCTTCAGAGAACGGGTTTAATCACATTCTCAGGCCCTATGCTCGCCGTTGATCTTTACAATTCAATAAGTCCTTATACCGAGGAAATATTCTGGAGGCTTATTACATCCAACAAAAAGTTAGGCAAAGTTGAGCAGCCTGGAGATGAGAAAGTTTCTGCCCTGGTTAAAGGGACAGCAAAAGGAAGATTGGTTGGTGGGAATTTAGCTACATTTTTATCAATCGCCGGTACAACATATTTCCCAGATATAAAAAATAAAATTTTACTCTTGGAAGAAATCAGTGAAGCACCTTATAGAGTTGACCGGATGTTAAGTCAGTTAAAATTAATGGGAGTCTTTAATAAAATATCCGGGTTAATACTGGGAGCATTTACTGAATGTGTTGAGCAAAATCCAGAGAAGAAAACTTTGGGCATTGGTGAAGTAATAGCTGATTATTTTTACAAACTAAAAATACCTGTTATATATAATTTTAGCTATGGACATATCCTTAATAAAATTACAATTCCTTTTGGCGGAACCATCCGGGTTAATGCTTCGAGAGGTATTGTAGAAATTACAGAAAATGTTGTAAGCTAATTAGTTATATTTCAACAAGTTTAAATGATAACTGAAAGTTAAATTCAGTTCTTCTGATAGAAGATAAAATATTTTTCCCCTAATTCTTTTCGTGTCTTTTTACCTAAAAGTTCATCCTTGAAAAATGCAAAGAGGGTAGAACCACTGCCAGTCATAAGCACAAATTCCGAATCTGTTTTATATAAGTTTTCTTTTAGCTGCTTTATTTGAGGATAGTCTTTAAAAACTATTTCTTCAAAATCATTTTTTAAAATTATTTTTAATTGATCGGGAGCATTTAACTGTTGTTGCGTAAGCTGCCTTAAATTGAAGACAGGTTTCATTGGAATAATCTTATTGTAAGCCCATTTAGTTGATAAATGAATTCCGGGATTAATAATTAAAATTGAATAAGGAATTTTAATATTAATGAATTCTAATTTCTCTCCTCTTGATAAGGCGAAACACGGTTTTGGATCAAGAAAAAATGGAACATCTGAACCAAGTTTCAAAGCCAATTCTTTTAATCTTTCATTATTTATCTCTAGTCTGAATAATTTATTTAGACTAACAAGAGTTGCTGCTGCATCTGAACTTCCTCCGCCCAAACCACCACCAATTGGGATATTCTTTTCCAGGTGAATATGAACTTTGATTTTTTCCCTGGTTTCATCTTCCAAAAGATTTTTTGCTTTTACTATAAGATTAACTGGTGATTCATTTAAATCCTGATTAGTGGAAGTAAAACTAAATTCACCAGACTTTCTAAAGGTAAGAATATCGTATAATTCAATCGGGTAAAATATTGTTTCAATGTTATGATATCCATCATCTCTTTTGGAAACAACGTGTAAACCAAGATTAATCTTTGCGGGAGTTTTAATTTTTAGTTTTTCCATCAAGTAATTGTTTTATTTCTTTTATGTGATCTGGAGAAGAACCGCAGCAGGAACCAATAAAGGATGGTTTCTTTTTTAATGAAGGTTTTACAGTTCCTAAATATTCCTTTGGAGAAACTCCGCATTTAATTATTTCATCAGTATAATTTCCGCTTCCGCAGTTAAGATAAAATCCCCAATTGGAATCAATTTTTATTTTTGGTAAAACTTTGGTAAAAGTTTCAGGCATTATACAATTAAAACCGATTGCGAGAGGTTCATAATCCAGAACAAGTTTAACAACTTCGAACAAATTTTCACCTGAAAGTAGTTTCAAATCATTCTTAAAAAAGAAACTAATCACAAAAGGAATATTTTCTTT
>CAYNUV010000428.1:0-3206 GCA_964400245.1 uncultured Ignavibacteriaceae bacterium | reverse complement strand
CATAATACTCGATACTCTCTTTGCAGATAATGATCAGTTAAAAACAAATACCGCCCTGCAGATGAAGGATGCGGGGGTGGAATTGGTGACGGTGTAGGGGTTGGGAAAAAAAACTGTTAAAGAAAAAATTAATGGAAAAAAAATTTTATAGAAAAGTACGAAGTAAACTTAAAAAGAGAATATATGAAGGGGGAAGAGTTGATAAAGAGACTAAGAAAAAATATAATTTAACTTCATGGAAACCCAATTCTAAGTATAGCGAGGAATATAATAGGCCTTATAAAAGAGTAAGTGAATTCCTAAACCTTACCTTACCAGAAACTTTTTGTTTAATTCAAGATCATGAAAATACGATTAAATTCCTGAATAAATTAGATAGTATGCTCTCAAAAAAAATTCCTAAGCATCTCACGTTTAATATTAATAATGTAAAGCACATAGGTTTATCCGCTTCCTTTTTATTTGATAAAAGAATTAATGAGTATTATAAATATTGGAATGAAAGAGGATACCAAATAGGATTTGCTGGTAATTATTCAAAAACAAAAAACGTAAATAATTTTTTGATGTCGTTTGGTCTTGCTGAAGAACTTAATATTAAAGAATTTTATAATCCAAAACATGTTGATCCCGATTATAGAGAAAAGTTTATTACTTTCAAATTTGAAGGTAATCAAGTACGGGATTATGAAAAAGGAAATGCTGCAAATGGATTGGCAGATTATTTTCAACAATGTTTTAATTACAATGGATTCGAAATTAAAAATGACGCCAAAAATCAAATAGCCTTAGCTGCTACAGAAATCCTAGGAAATGCTGAAGAACATTCTGGTATTTACCCTACAGAATGGAATGTACTTGGATTCTATGATAAGGAAGCGCATATATGTTATTTTTGTATTGTAAATTATGGATTAACAATTTATGAAACTCTTTCAAATGAAAATTCTACTTCAAGAGAAGTACTTAAAGAAATAGAAGGAATAATTACTTCTCATAGAACATTCTTTGAAAAAACAGCAAGATCATTCACGCGGTATATAGATGAACCAATATGGACATCAATGGCATTACAAGATGGAATTTCATCTAAAAAAACATTAAAAGGAAGAGGTAGTACACGTGGTCAAGGATTAATGGATGTATTGAATTTTATTGACGATATAAGAAGTTTTGAAGATCAAACTAATATAGTGGTGATTTCTGGTAAATCAAAAATAAACATTGATTTTACTTATCCAATTAACGAATTTAGAAAAGATGAAAAAATATACAGACAAATAATTTTTAATAAAGAGCAGAATTTACAATTGCTACCTGATTCCGAGAAAGTAATTTCAATGAGTGATTCATTTAAAGGAACAATAATTACCGGGAAATTTAAGATTAACGAAGAATTTTTGAATAGTATAATAAATGGAAACTAATAAATATAATTTAGATATAAATAAATATATTGAACCGCAAGCAACAGCATTAGTTGGTCGTCCTAACGGAGAAAAACTTTTGCAGACTCTAAGAGAAAATGGGATAATATTGAAAGAGATAGAAGAAAAATATGATAAAATTGTATTTTCTATTCCTAAGCGTATCATAATTGTAAATAAATCATTTTTCCTAGGATTGTTTGAAACAAGGGTTCAGGAATTAGGAAAAAAAACTTTTTTAGATAAATATGAATTTAATACTTCAGATTTTATTAAAAAGCACTTTGAAGGAAAGTATGTAGATGCTGCATTATTAACAAATTCAACTAGTGAAATTTTGGGGTTAGATGATTAATCTTTTTCAGAATATTGATACTCTTTTCACTTATGACATAACACCAAAACAATATCCTTTTGGACTTGATTTTACTACCCTTAATATAATAATACTTGCTTTCAACCTTCTAATAAGCGTATATATAAATTTTTTTGGCTATAAATTAAGACGCAAAAGTGATAGAAATTATCAGATGTCTTTTGATCTATATAAGAATTTGATAATTAATAATTTTACATCATTCATTTCACATTTATGGGAAGTCGAAAAATTTCTCTTAGAGACAGTTAATTCAAATAAGGAAGCATCAGAACATATGCAATTAATTGAGAAAACTTTCGAGAAAATTGAAGATGAACAAAACAAATTTTATAGAGAGAAAATTCCATACATTGTAGCCTTTTCACCTGAGATGGGAAGAGAAATAAAAGAAATAACAGAAACATTCTATAACAATATTGGAAATTTGCTCTCCAAAATGAATATCCCATTACATAATAGAAATAGGAAGTTATTAGCTTACTTTGGTAGTCAGACAGATATTTATAACAATAGGTTTTATGAACTTATAAGAATATATCAACCTACTACTTAAGAATGAAACTCCACTTCGATTCAAACCAGCAATACCAGATTGATGCGATAAATTTATACAGAGAATGCAATGTACCTCTCCTATTTTGATGAAGCTGGTGATGATGGTTATCCTGAAACTTCTTCGCCTGTTTTTGTTTTATCAAGCTTGTATATGGATCACAATGAATGGAAAAGTAATTTTGAACTTGTAAGGCTTTTTCGTAAAAAATTAAAGGATGATTTTGCAATGCCGGTGAAAGAGGAATTTCATACTACAAACTTTTTAAAAGATAAAGATCCGTACCATGGCAAATATGAACCAGAAATAAAAAAAGAAATACTTTTCCTTTACTTCAAGTTAATTTCATCTCTGAACATCAAAATAATAAATGCTGTTATTGATAAAGGCAGATTTAAGACACCCGGGTATCAAATTCTGGAGAAGGCTCTAACCTACAATGTCCAACGCATTGAAAATGATTTGTCCGCAATACCGCAAAAATATATGATATTAACAGATGAGGGAAGATTAGGGAAGATGAGAAGCCAGATAAGAAAAATTCAAAGAATAAATTTTATTCCGTCTAAATATCATCCCTTTGCTTATCGTAAGGAGATTGCAAATTTAATTGAAGATCCTCTTTCCAAAGAATCATCTGAATCATATTTTATTCAATTGATAGACGTTGTTGCTACTGTGGTTTATTTGTATTCTTTGCAAAATCTCTGCAAGACAAAGACCCAGTGGGCAAATAGAATTAGAAAGGTTTTATCATATGGAGATGAAATCAAATTATTAAGAATTATTGAAAATAATCTGAATTTAAAGGCCAGCCGTGGTCGCTTTGGGATTGTATGTTATCCAA
>CAYNUV010000427.1:0-3214 GCA_964400245.1 uncultured Ignavibacteriaceae bacterium | reverse complement strand
GACAATAATATTTTTTATGTGCAGGCAGTTGATATCTCAGGAGCAAAATCATCTTTTATAATGCTGCCCGATGAAAGCAATACTTGGTACGTTAAAAAACCTGTTGGAGAGCTTCTCATAATTGATGATTATTCTACCACAGATAATGCCGGTGAATTTTATTCAAAGATGATGGATAGTCTCGGGTTAAGTAATTCATTTGATGTTTATGATTTTCATACTAACGAACCACCATTTTTAAGCACAACATTTCTTGAAACAATTAAACTCTTTAAATATTCTCTCTGGTATTCTGATAATAATCCCTCACTTGATCTTGCTATTTCTTCAACACAAAAATATCTCGATGGCGGCGGAAAAATTTTATTCACAATTCAATTTCCTCAAATTGTCGATCTTCCCGGTATCCAGGGATTTCTTCCTATCATTGCAGACAGCAGTGATTCAAGAGCTTCAATGACTGCTGGCGTAAGAATTTCAGCAGAAAATACACAGCCGGTTTATCCGGAGTTGGTAACTACATCTTCCTTATTCAGGGTAAGATCTTTTTATCTGGAACAGCTTGGTGTTATACCTGTTTATTATTTCCCTAATGCTGAGTTAAACGGATACATTGGATTTTTCAATGGTTTAAAAAATTTATTTTTCATTGGGCTTCCTTTAAGTAAATCAAACGGTGGTAATGCAAATGTAAAATCATTATTGCAAAAAGTTTTATTAGAAGATTTTGGTTTAGTTCCATGAATAAACTTATTTGTTTAATAATATTTATCGGATTCACAGCAAGCTTTCCTCAAACAGGAAGTATTGCCGGAAAAATTACTGATAGTAAAACCGGTGAGACTTTACCCGGGGTTAATATTATTCTGAAAGGAACTTATTACGGTGCTGCAACTAATATAGATGGTGAATTCAGGATAGATAATATTTCTGCCGGAAATTATACTGTTGAAATTTCTTTCATTGGCTACAAGACAGTTCAGTTTACCGGGTTAGCTATCGAAGCAAACAAAACCAAGCAGCTTGATTTAAAAATGGAAGAATCTGTTCTTACTCTCGGACAGGATGTGGTTGTAATCGGCGATAAACCTTTGCTTGATGTTGAAGAAACACAAAGTAAAAGAACTGTGAGCAGAGAAGAAATTGAAGTCGCTCTTGTTGAAAATATAGGAGACGTGGTTATTCAGCAAGCCGGGGTAGTTAAATCGGATAACTCAATTCATATCCGTGGCGGAAGAGCTTATGAAAATGCTTTTCTTCTTGATGGTGTCTCTGTTCAGGATCCTCTTGCAGGAACAGGATTTGGATTACAGTTAAGTGCTAATTCAATTGAAGAAGTAGAAGTAATTACAGGTGGTTTTAACGCTGAGTTCGGACAGGCTACCTCCGGGGTTGTAAATGTAAAAACCCGTGAAGGCAGTGATAAGTACACCGGATATGTATCATACAAAAGAGATAATTTTGGAAGCACATCTTCTTTCTATGTTTTTAATACTGATATTCTTGAAGCAAACTTCAGCGGGTCTGAACCATTAACATCTTTGCTATTACCTTCAATTGGTATTCAGCTTCCTGGCGAATTAACTTTTTTTGGAAGTGTTTATGCAGGAATAACAGATGGTATTACTCAGGGATATTACAAACAAACTGCCAATCAATTAATTTCATCAACTTTTTATGATACAAGATTTGCACCGCGTGCTGAAAATAATTGGTTCTGGCTTGGTAAATTGTCTTATAAATATTCTCCAACTTTAAAGTTTGTTTACTCTTATAATCAATCAGTAAACATAAACCAGAATTCACAATCGCTTCAATCTAACCTCGAGTATGTTGAGCCAAGTCCCGGTTATCAATATGAATATCAGAATATTCTTGATGAAGCAAATACATTTACACATAACAGCAAGTATAATTCATTTACGGTAACGCATACTTTAAATTCTCAAACTTACTACGAGGTGAAGCTAAATCATTTTTATACAAACCTAAGAGCTGATGCAAACGGAAAAGACTGGTATCAATATCTGGAACCAAAAGACATCACAAATTTTCCAATTGAATATTATAACACTGACAGAGATACAGTTGGAGTAATTCCCGGTGATGGTTTCTGGGATGTGGGAAATCCTTTTACGTGGAGAGATCATTATCTTGAGGAATTTTCTTTAAGGGGAGATATTACAAGTTTCTTTGATGAGAAAAATAAATTTAAAGCCGGTTTCAATTTTCAATTCCAGGAGATGCAGGTTATAGATATTTATAAACCATGGGTTGGTGAGCTTGGTTTGAACAATGATATCTATAAAGTATATCCGGCAATAGGTTCATTTTATGCGCAGGATAATATTAATTTCAGCGGAATGATTTTGAATTTTGGCCTGCGAATGGATTATTGGTTTCCCGGAAAATATGTTGATGACGCAGTAGAAAATCCTGATGTTGTTACAATCCCTGATCAGACAAGACAAGATTATGAAGGTGAAACATTTGGTTGGTTCGGAGGAAGAAGATGGAAAGCACGATTAAGTCCGCGTTTGGGAATTTCGCATCCGGTTTCGGACAATCAAACTTTATTCTTTTCTTATGGACATTTCAGCAAATGGCCAAAGCCGCAATTTATTTATGCAAAGCTCGATCCTTTAAATGCTCAATCTTCTTTCCAGAGATTTGGAAATCCTAATCTCAATCCTGAAACTACAGTTGCTTACGAGCTTGGATTAAAAACTCAGTTTTCCAATGATGATGTCTTAACTGTTACTGCTTATTACAAAGATATTTTTGATTATGTAAGTACACGAAATGCCATAATCACTTCGGCACGTTTTGCAACTCAAAGTTTTATCACTTATGTAAATTCCGATTATGCCCGTTCACGTGGAATTGAGTTTGAGTATAAAAAAAGAATTGGCAAATGGTTTAGTGGTTCCGGTACTTTTGCTTACGCTATAACAACAGGAAGAAGTTCTTCAGCAGATGAAGGTGTTCTTGTACTTAGAGGTGATCTTAACGAGTCTGTTAAAGAAGAGTTTGTCGTTTGGGACAGACCAATTACCTCTTCACTTACTGCTAATTTTTATATTGAGAAAGGTTCACCTTTATTTGGATTTGGTGAGGGGATTCTTGATGATTATAATTTTTATATAAGATTCTTTTATCAATCAGGTAAAAGATATACACCAGCACTTTTTACAGGAAGCTATGATTCTGAAGG
>CAYNUV010000426.1:0-3220 GCA_964400245.1 uncultured Ignavibacteriaceae bacterium | reverse complement strand
TATCAATCTTTATTCCTTCTCTTTCCATATCTTCAAGAACTGGAATGAGAGGGAATTCAACATCGTAAGCAATTTTGGTAAGGTTTTCTTTCTTTATTTCTTTATCAAGAATTTCATAAAGCCGGTAAGTGATATCCGCATCTTCACTGGAATATCTGCCAAGAGATTCAAGATCAACTTCAAATATTTTTGAAGAATCTTTCTTTGGGCCGATTAAATCCGAAAGGGGAATAGGTTTGTACTTAAGATATTTTACGGAAAGATCATTCATGCCATGTTTCTGATCCGGATCAATTACATAACTTGCAAGCATCGTATCGAAATAAAAATTCTCAATTGTAATTCCGAGGTTCCGCATAACGGCAATATCAAACTTTGCATTCTGGCAAACCTTTTTGATATTCTTATTCTCAAAAACATTTTTGAAAACTTTAGTAAAATCATTTATGCTTAATCGCTCATCAGGATTGGAGATAAGCTTTTCATAACCATCAGGATGTATAGGAATAAAAAATCCTTCACCTTCTTTAGTAGAAAATGAAACTCCCGCAATATTTAAATTAAACTGATTCAGATTATCTGTCTCGGTATCAAAAACTATTAATTCTTTATTGTTAAGATAATCTGCCAGCTCCTGAGCTTCTTTAAGATTTCTTATCAGCTTATACTTTACTTTCGATTCATCAAATACTAAAATATTTTCTTCAACAATTTCATTCAGCTTTGCATCTGCCGAAGAAGAATCATAAATAGTAAGAAGCCTGTTATAAATATCTTTAAACTCGAGTTCAACAATAATTTTTCTTAAAGATTCAAAATCAGGTTTACGGAATTTCGCTTCTTCAAAATTAAAATCAAGTGGAACCTCGCAATGAATAGTTGCAAGGTCTTTAGAGATAATTGCATTTGCTTTTCCTTCGATCAGTTTGTTCTTCAATGCGGGCTTTTCAATTTCATCAATATGATCGTAAAGATTTTCTACCGAGCCGTACTTTTGAATTAAAGGAATTGCCGTCTTGGGGCCAACTCCCGCAACACCGGGAATATCATCCGATGAATCACCAATCAAAGCTAAGTAATCAATCATCTGTTTTGGTTCAAAACCGAATTCCTCTTTTACTCTTGCGGTATCATAAACAACAATCTCATCGCCGGCTTTTCCTCCCGGCTTAATAACTTTTACATTATCGTTTATAAGCTGGTTAAAATCTTTATCAGGAGTGATGATGAAAGTTTCAAGCCCGAGTTTTTCAGCTTTGCAGGCAGCTGTTCCGATAATGTCATCAGCTTCATACCTGGGAATGATGTAAAGCGGAATGTTCATTACCTCAATCAACTGCTTAATCCTGTCAAGCTGCGGAAACATATCATCCGGCATCTTGGCGCGGGATGATTTGTAATTCTCATATTTATCGTGGCGGAAAGTTTTTTCGTGCGAATCAAAAGCAACGGCGATATAATCCGGTTTATGATCCTCAAATATTTTAATCAGCTGGCTTATAAACCCGTAAACAGCAGAAGTAGGCTCACCTTTGGTAGTAACGAGAGGACGGTTTATAAAAGCAAAGTAAGCTCTGTAAGCCATAGCCATTGCATCAATAATTATAAATTTTTTACTCATTTATTTTTTATTACTGTCTTTCGTAGCACAGAATAATAATTCTGTGCTGTTTTTATAAGTACAAAATGTACACAGATTTGTTAATCTGTGTTACGAATTTGTATAGTTAAACCTTACTTGTATTCCTTTGCCAAATAAGTATTCTTCCACTTCGTCCAATCATCAACCAAACCGGCTTTTACCGAGTTGTTTGTTACATAGTTGATAATATTATAAAGTTCAGTATCATCTCTTACTAACCTGTCGAAACTTTCTTCCTGCCAGAATTTGCCTTTTTGATTTAACAATTTATTACACTTTAAAGAAGATACTCTTTTTATTGATTGCATTATTTTACTGATACCTTTGTTCAGTTTTAGTAAACTGAAAACCAAGTGAACATGATTCGGCATAATGCAATAGCAAATTAAGAAATATTCTTTTCCATCAGGATAGTGAAGAGTATTTTTTATTATATCGGCAATTTCATTTTTGTTCAGATAATCGGGGTCTTGTAATGCTTTGTCTAAATAATCATCATATTTTTTGAAAATTCTTTTCTGTTTAATGCTTAACTCTTCGCTTGTTAACTTAGATAATTCTACCTGGAGTTGTTCTAAAACGGGTAAAGGAATTGTTTCGACTAAGCGATAAGTAATAAAATATGTTCCGTCGTTATAATATAAATGAGGAAGATTTCTTCTGTGAAATTTTCTGATAATCATTATTACAATAAAATGTTCGTAGCACAGAATAATAATTCTGTGCTTGTTTTTATAGGCACAGATTTACTAATCTGTGCTACGTGAGTGATTTTCTGAGAGAATTTTAATTGTAAAAATAAAGATAAGTTAGGGAAGTTGAAATGAAGGGTGAGTGCATTTTTTTATGAAGAATAACATTGAAGAAACGATTTTTAAATTTAACTTTTTTCATTAGTATAGTTTGCACATTTGTTACATCCTTCTGTAATCAATCTTACGAAACTCATCTAATTTAGATATTAATGCTTTTATATCTTCAGGAACTTCCTTTATTTGTGCAATGCTAATTATTCTATTTGGAGTAAGAGTAATTTTATAGTTTTCTTGTAGATAAGAATTCAAGGAGGCAAGGACCTTTTTGCCAGAAACAATTTTTAATCTTTCCTCTATATTTTTCCAAGTGCTTTCAAATTCTTTCAATATTTGTTCTGTTATTGTTGTTTCATGCAAATGTGGACTTACAGATTTTACATAATCTTTTTGTTCCGAAATAATTTGACTCATTGTGTAATTTTTAAATATCTCTGTAATCTTAGCAAAGATATCAATAACATTTTCTTTAAAATTAATATTATCGTCACTTCGCCTATTTCTTTCCTCAATTTGTTTATGGATGGCTCTATCAATAATAGAAGGGATTAGCAAATAATTTTCAATTTCTTTCCTTTCATGTATCCAAGCAAAAGCAGAAAATTTTTCTAACTCATCAAGAGTTTCTTTTACCGCACCTTCGGTTTTGTAATCATGATCAAAAATTACTGCTTTCGCAATTTTTGTACCTAATGTAACTTCAATACCCTCACTCATTTGCTTAACCTTTAAAGGATTGAATCCTTCAACCGGAACAACGGCAAAA
>CAYNUV010000425.1:0-3237 GCA_964400245.1 uncultured Ignavibacteriaceae bacterium | reverse complement strand
TGATCACACTCGGTCTCGGTGTCGTGCTCGGATGGATCATCTTCAAGAAGAAGGAATGATCAAGCCGTAGCGCGTTTGCAACTGAAACAACTTTAATTATTTTTTTCATTTATGTGTACTAAAAAATTCAGAAAGGAGATGGCACAAAATGTAAGGAGAAAATGTTTAATGCCAATAAGAAAGCTTGAACTGGTTAAAAGCAAATCTTTAAATAACAATTTTTTAAACACTTAAATAAAAAGGTGATAAAATGCTTAATAAAAATTTGATTGCAGTATTTATTCTTGGACTTCTTTTCACATTTGTGTCTTCTATAAATGCACAGGAAAAACCGACTGAAAAGAAAGAAAGCAAGATGATGATGCAGGATGAAGATATGAAATGTATGGACAAAATTGCCTCAGATAGTACTATGAGAATGGAAATGATGACTATGATGATGAATAAGTGCAAGGATGATAAAGAAGGTATGATGCAGATGTGCAAGAAAATGATGGATAATCCGGAGATGCACAAAATGATGATGAAGATGATGCATGATGAAGGGATGATGGAAGGTGGAATGATGAAACACGATATGATGGATGATTCAACTAAGACAATGGAAAAATAAGATCACGAAGTTCAACATCAGAAGAAATAAGTGAAAATTCATATATCCGCCTTCTAAAAACGAAGAGGAAGATAATGAAGGGGAAACATAATATGAATAACGAACATCAAGATATTAATCATGCCTCTCACGATATGAAGCATGATAAACCTTCAGAGCATGATCATTCAAAACACAATGATCAAAGTTCTAATGAAACAATAAATCAAAAAAAGAATGATCACACCGTACATAACCATTCTGAACACCTCGGTCATACGGTAGAAGCCTTTAAAAGAAGATTCTGGATTTCCCTAATTGTTACAATTCCAATCCTTCTTCTCTCACCTATGATCCAGCATTTTCTCGGACTTAAAGAAACTTGGCGTTTCAATGGTGATATCTATACTTTGTTTGCGCTTTCATCTTTCGTCTTTTTCTACGGCGGCTATCCTTTCTTAAAAGGTCTGGTTGATGAATTGAAAAAGAAACAGCCCGGTATGATGACATTAATCGCACTGGCAATATCAGTCGCTTATTTCTACAGCACTGCTGTGGTGTTTGGTGTTGAAGGTGAAGTTTTCTTCTGGGAATTGGCAACACTTATTGATATTATGATTCTCGGTCATTGGATAGAAATGAAATCAATCATGGGTGCATCAAAAGCACTTGAAGAGCTTGCCAAACTTATGCCGGATGAGGCTCACAAAATTGATGATGGCGGAAATGTTGCTGATGTTCCCGTTTCTGAGCTTAAGCATAAAGATAAATTATTAATTAAACCCGGAGAAAAAATTCCTGCCGATGGAAAAATCTTTGAGGGTAAAACTTCTATTAATGAATCTATGTTGACTGGTGAATCAAAACCTGTTTCTAAAAAAGAAGGTGATGAAGTAATAGGCGGATCAATAAATGGCGAAGGCTCAATAAAAATTGAAGTTGAAAAAACCGGAGATGAAACTTTTCTTTCCCAGATTGTGAAGTTGGTTAAGGAAGCACAAGAAAGTAAATCCAAAACTCAGAACCTTGCTAACAGAGCCGCATTCTGGTTAACAATTATTGCAATTACTGCCGGTGCATTAACAATGTTTGTATGGCTTATGTTCACTGGAGAAAGTTTCAACTTTGCATTAGCCAGAACTGTAACGGTAATGGTAATTGCCTGTCCGCATGCTCTTGGTCTGGCAGTTCCTCTTGTTGTTGCTGTCTCAACTGCACTTTCTGCAAAGAGCGGTTTGCTGATACGAAACAGGAATGCATTTGAAGAGGCAAGGAATATCCAGGCAATTATCTTTGATAAAACAGGAACTTTAACTAAAGGAGAATTCGGAGTAACGGAAACATTTTCTTTTGATGATAACTATGATGAAAAGGAAATATTAAAATATGCAGCAGCAGTTGAATCTGAATCCGAACATCCAATCGCACAAGGAATTGTTAAATCTTCTGAAGATAAATATCAGTTAAAAGAGTTTAACTCTATTCCTGGGAAAGGTGCGGAAGGGAAAGCAAATAACAAAGATGTTAAGGTTGTTAGTCCTGGATATCTTGAAGAAAATAAAATTGAATTAAAAGAAAAAGATAAGATTGAAAAATTATCTGCTCAGGGTAAAACAGTAGTATTTGTTCTGATTGATAATAAGTTAACAGGGGCAATTGCTTTAGCTGATATAATCAGGGAAGAATCGAAAGAAGCAATTAGGCAGCTTAAAGAGTTGGGAATAAAACCGATGATGCTTACAGGGGATAACAAACAGGTTGCAAAATGGGTTGCCGATGAACTCGGACTCGATGATTATTTTGCTGAAGTTCTCCCGGATAAAAAAGTAGAGAAAGTAAAAGAAGTTCAGAACCGTGGAATGATTGTAGCAATGACAGGTGACGGAGTAAACGACGCACCTGCACTTGCACAGGCTGATGTTGGAATTGCAATTGGTGCAGGTACAGACGTTGCGGTTGAAACTGCAGATATAATTCTTGTAAAAAGTAATCCGAAGGATGTTGTATCATTAATAAAATTTGCAAAAGCAACTTATAGAAAAATGATTCAGAATTTAATCTGGGCAACGGGTTATAATGTTATTGCAATTCCACTTGCTGCAGGAGTACTTTATAATTATGGAATAGTTTTAAGTCCGGCACTTGGTGCGGTGTTAATGTCTGTAAGCACTATAATAGTTGCAATAAATGCACGCCTATTAAAGATTTAATAGTGGAGAAAAGAATTAATAATTACTTAAACTCAAGTTCGGTCTTTATTTCTGAAATATGTTTACAACTACTTTCCATTACTAACTATAAAATTCCAGGTTTATTATTGTGCTAAATATCCGCCATCAATCGGATAATATGCACCCGTAATAAATGATGCTTTAGATGAACTTAACCATAGAACTAACTCAGCAACTTCTTCAGGTTCACCCAGTCTGCCGACAGGATGTAAATCTACAAGTGAATTCAAAACTTCTTCTGAAAGATTTTTAGTTATCAGTGGTGTTTTTATATATGCTGGTCCCACTGCATTAATCCTGATCTTTTTATCAGCATATTCAAGAGCTGCTGTTTTTGTTAAACCAAGTACTCCATGCTTTGCAGCAACATATGCCGGGGAGAATTTTGTTCCGACTTTCCCAAGAATAGAAGCC
>CAYNUV010000424.1:0-3240 GCA_964400245.1 uncultured Ignavibacteriaceae bacterium | reverse complement strand
GAATAGGTTTGGTTTTGTCCCCGGTATTAATAGTGGGGAAATTTTTACCCCTCGACTCCGTTTTAACAGCAATATTATTTAGCACCGCTTATATGATATTTTATCTCCTGATTATTCGTATATATAAATTGGAGGAAGTTAATTTAATTATGGGAAAAATTTTCAGGAAATTAAAATTAACATGGTAACTATTTTGGAATACATAATTATAGTACTTCCTGTCTCGGATTTAGATGCTGAATAACTGTGATAGTGTTTTATTGATATCATACTATTTTTCGCCGCACACAGCGGTTGGGGCAAAAAGATTTAGTTATTTATCTTCATTTTTTTTTAATAAAAGTATAACTCCTCATATTCTTACAATCAAAGAAAAATATATTTCGAAAAAAGATAGATCTTTCATTCCGGAAGGAATTGTTCACAGGACTTCAGTATTTCCCAATTATCCTTTCAGGTGGAATAAATTAAATAATGCCTTTAAAACTATTTCATTCGTTGATCAGTATATCGGGTGGTTTTTCCCCGGTCTATTAAAAGGTTTTTTTTTATTAAAAAAATTTAAGATCGGGACGGTAATAGTAACAGGTCCCCCCTTTTCATCTTTTTTAATACCTTATATCCTCTTATTTTTTTTAAAATTTAAATTGATTATTGATTACAGGGATCCGTGGATTTTGTACTCTGAACCCGGAATCAGAAAAAAAATTAACTGGTTTATAGAGAAAATAATACTAAAAAAAACGGATGTAATAATTTTTAATACGCAGAAAGCACAATCTGGATACAATAAATTAGGTTTAAATTTAGAAAAAAAATCTTTTGTTATACCGAATGGCTATTGGAATATGCCTGAAGTTAAAGCTGAATTATTGGAGAAGGATAAAAAGGTAATTTTATATGCGGGTAATTTTTACGGAAGCAGAAGCATTAATCATTTGGTTCAGGCTGTTACTAAACTGGCTTCAGATGAAGTTTTACATTCGGTTCGTTTTTCAATCCATGTCTTCGGATCAGTCCCCCCCGCAGAATTTCAAAAACTAAAATCGTATAATATTCCGTCCGGTTTTATAGTTGAACATAATATGATCAGTTATAATGAATTATTCAAATATTTGAAAGGAGCAGATATCCTTTATATTTCCCAGGGTAAAGATCATGAGTATTCGGTACCATATAAATTAATTGATTACTTCAGTATAAAAAAACCCATACTTGCTATAACCACAAGAGATTCGGCAACACATAATATTCTGAAAGAGGTGGACTGTGGAGAAACAGCATTTATGGATGAACCGGAATCGATTTATAATGCTCTAAAGAATATTTTACTAAATCTTAATACATATTCTTTTAAAGGGGTTGAAAATTATTATTTCAGTTCAATTGCAGCCAAATACATAGATATTTTAAAAAATGAAATGTAAAAAAATAATAAAATGAAAATTTTAGTTTACGCTCCGGCTCTTCCATATCTTATAAAAGATGATATAAAACCCATCGGAGGAATCACTGTAGAATTATATGAATGGATAAAAGGTTTTCAAAAAAATACAAACCAGGTTGGAATATTGACTTGGGAAAACTCCCTTAAATATATAGATTCAAAAATCAATATTGATTTTGTTGAAGGTTTTAAATTAAGGGAGAATAAAAGTATTGGACTCAAGAAAAAAAGTTTTATCAAGGCTATAACATCAATATATAAATATAAGCCGGATTTAATTATTCTTGAGGGAACAATTGACCTGCTTTATTTTTTTTCATTTATATCCCGCCTGTTAAACATTAAATTTGTCTATCGCCTTGCAAGTGATAAAGATTCTGATGAAAGAATAAAGAATAATATAAAAGGGATTAATTTGTTCCTGCATAATTTAGGGTTGTTGAATGCTCAATATATTTCTGTACAAAACAAATCCCAGTTTGAAAAACTTAATAAAAGATTTCCAAAGAAAAAAATCTTTATGCTTTATAACCCGATTATGCTGCAGCACAATTTAGCTCCTTTGGATAAAATGAACCGATCCTATATTGCTTGGGCAGGGAATTTCCGCAAGGAAAAAAATCTTAAAGCACTATATGATACCGCAGTTAAATGTAAAGATGTTAAATTTAAAATTGGCGGAATGGATACACCTGAAATTGATGGTGAAACAAGGATTTTCATTGAACATCTCAAGCAGCTTTCGAATGTTGAATTTGTAGGCTATTTAAAAAGAACTGATGTAGGTAATTTCTATTCTAAAGCTTATGCTTTACTCAATACATCATATTTTGAAGGATTTAGCAACACTTTTTTAGAAGCATGGGCTGTCGGTACTCCTGTAATAAGTACAGTTCATGTTAACCCTGATAATATTATTAGGAAATATTCAATTGGATTAATAGCTAAGGATTTTAATGAAATTCCTAAATGCGTACAAGAATTGCTTGATAAATCAGACGAGGAATACAGGAAGATATCAGGAAATTGCAGAAGGTATGTGTTTGAAAAGCATGATGCTGAAAAATTAGCTAAAGAGTTTATCAGGGTCGTATTTGAAAATACTCCCCAATTATAAATCATTTTTTTACCTGCACTTTAAACTTTATATTTTAATAAAAGGAAATCCGGACGAATGAAATATTTAGTACATTTATCGGCTGATGATTATTGGTTTAGTAATCCTCATTCAAGATTTCATATAGTAAAAGCTTTTCATGAAAAGGGATATAAGATATTATGGATTAATCCTCTGGGTATAAGATTTCCTTCAATTAAAAAGAAAATGTTTTTTAGCAGGATTACAAGGAAAATTACCAGTCTCTTAAAATTCTTAAAAAAACCCGAAAAAAACTTTTATGTTTACACACCCTTATCAATTCCGGTATTTCATAGTAATAAATTACAGGTTATCAATAAAATTATAATAAACTTCCAGATAAAATTTTTAATCCTGTTATTGAAATTTAAAAGGCCTCTCTTTTTTGTTAGTACTCCCCTCTATGGTAAGAATATTAAATCTTTCAATTACTCAAAGTTAGTTTATTATTATTCTGATTTATATACTGCTTACTGGGAACTAACGCCTGAAAACATGAAATATATTGAAGAGTTGGATGAATTAACTTATTTAAATTCTGATTTAACTTTATGCGCCTCAAAAAAGCTTTATGAAAATTTAAAAGCAAACAATAATAACCGTTTATACTATTTACCTCATCAGGTTTCATTTAAATTATTTAATGACGCTTTGT
>CAYNUV010000423.1:1647-3242 GCA_964400245.1 uncultured Ignavibacteriaceae bacterium | reverse complement strand
AAGGATTGATCGCATAATCAAGAAATTCTTTACCAAGTCTCCTGGTTACAAATTGTGCGATGCTTTGGTAATACCCATCCTTCGATCTTCCGACAAATGGTTCTGCTATTAATCTTAACTTAGCTGAAGGTGAAAAAAGTTTTGTTTTTAGGAAAGCAGGCGGCGACATTGGCAAAGGATGCAGTTGATTATTTCTAAGTATATATCTTTTATTACCTTCTTTATTCGTATAGACAAGCTGTTCTTTAAGATCAAGCTCTTCAATCATTTGTCCTATTAAAGGATGAGTTTCAAGAGCACTGTTTGGGCCACGATCAAATAAAAATCCTTTTTCAACAACAGTTTCAATTGAGCCGCCGGTTTCTTTCTTTTTTTCAAGAACAGCTATATCATATCCCGATTTGTTTAAAATATATGCCGTTGTTAATCCCGAAATACCTGCCCCGATAATTACTATTTTATCTCTTTTCTGTGCACCGCCCGAATCTACCGTGATATTCAATTCGCTAACCTTTCTGTAACAAGATCATAAAGTGCATCAACGAATAATTGTGAATCGTTCAATCCTTTCATTACAATATAATTTTTTATTCCAACTTTATCAGCAACATGCCGGTATTCAATATCAAGCTCAAAAGAAGTTTCAACATGGTCTGAAACAAAACTTATAGGAATTATAAGAAGATGTTTTTTTCCTTTGGCAGCAAGCTCTTTAATCATGGTGGCTGTTGAAGGCTCAAGCCATTTTGCAGGACCAACTTTACTCTGGAAACAATTATGATGCTCGTGTGAATAATTTCTCAGCTTCATAATTCCGAGAATACTTTCCTTTATATGAAATCTGTACGGATCACCTTTCTTTACATAACTAACAGGAGTGCCGTGCGCACTAAAAACAAGCTGGACATCCTTCCTCACTTCTTCGGGAAAACGGAGAAGCGTTTCATCTATTCTTTCATTTATTGCTTTTAGATAAAGAGGATGTGTTTGATAAGAATTAATATAATTTACTTTTGATTCCAATCCTTTATAAAATCTTTTCCATTCATTGAAAGAAGAACCTGTTGTTGAAACTGAAAAATGTGGGTAAAGAGGCAGCAGAATTATTTTATCATAATTCCCCTTTTCTACTTTTTCAACAATCTCCAGAGTTAAAGGTTTCCAGTATCTCATTGCAACCAAAACATCAATATCTTTTCCTGAGTTTCGGAATTTTTTTTCAAGCATTAATCTTTGTTTTTCCGTCCAGTCATTTATAGGAGATTTCCCGCCAATCAGTTCATATTCCTTTTGAACTTTTGGTGCTCTTTTCTTAGAAATAAATCTTGCAAATTGTTTTTGAAAAGGAAGTTTAAAAATATCCGGATCGTTAAAAAGATTTTCTAAAAAAGGCCGAACAGCGTCAAGAGAATCAGGGCCGCCAAGATTTAGTAATACAACTGCTATTTTAGCCATAACCACTTAAGATGTTATCAATTTACTTATTAAATTTACAATTTTTCTATCTCCTTTATAGATCACATTTTTATCTCTGCAAAAAATTCTTAAATAGTGATATTGTTATGTATCACCAAAGAATAAAACTGATAAGAAGT
>CAYNUV010000423.1:0-1547 GCA_964400245.1 uncultured Ignavibacteriaceae bacterium | reverse complement strand
AAAATCAAACAAGAATCGAAAGTGCAGACGCGTCTTTTGAAACGAAAGTTCAGGAAGGAACAATTATCCCGATTGCCCTTGGCAACAGATGAAGAATCATTTAAATTCTCTGGAAGTAAAATAATGGCTATAACATTACCCGATGGAAAGTTATACCAGATTGAAAAAAATGGGGATAAAACAATTATTGATATTCCGGGCAAAGGAAAGATGGAGGCAATCAAATTGGATAAGAAAATTTATTTGTTTGATAGTGATAACCAGGGATATGAAGTAAAGTTTGAGAATGAGAAACTTTTCGCAGAAAAAACCGATATGACCAAAATATTGCTTTCAAAGAAATGAACTAAAAAATTAAAGAGGATGTTTCCGCATCCTCTTTGTCTTACCTTTTCTAATCAAATCAAAATAAATGCTGCAATAGAAACATTATTCTAAGTGGTATCCCTTGCCTCTCATAAAATAAAAAACTAAAATTACCTAACCATATCTTAAGGTGTTCAAGTGGATAATAATCAACCAACTTTCCTTCTCTGAAAGGGAAAGTAAAATTTGGTACTACCCGTTATTTTAAAATGATAATACAGAATATATAATGAAAGATTTATCAGAAGGACTTTTGTGGTATATCGTATTCCTGTTTTCAACGACATTTCATGAAGCAGCACATGCATTTACCGCAATGAAAATGGGAGACCTGACGGCTTATGAAAGCGGGCAGGTTTCATTGAACCCGATTCCGCATATTAAAAGATCACCGGTTGGAACAGTTGTAGTTCCAATAATATCTTTTTTAATCGGTGGATGGATGATTGGTTGGGCAAGCGCACCTTATAATCCTGAATGGGCACATAAATATCCCAGGAAATCCGCAGCAATGGCTGCTGCCGGTCCAATGTCCAATTTCATTTTAGTAATCCTCGCGGCTTTGTTAATTCATGTTGGAATTTATTTTAATGTTTTATATGCGCCTGAAACAATTACAACAGGCAGTATAGTTGAAGCAGTTAACACCGGGTTTTTTGAAGGTGCTGCAAAAATATTAAGCATAATCTTTTCATTAAATCTTATCCTGTTCATCTTTAATTTAATTCCCGTTCCGCCTTTGGATGGAAGCGGGATTATACCAATGTACCTTAGTGAAGAGACAGGAAGAAAGTATATTAAAGTTGTCGGTAATTCTGCTTTTGCATTAGTTGGTATTTTTATAGCCTGGAAAATTTTTGATTTGGTTTATTTTGATCTGCATACAATATTTATAAATCTTCTTTACCCGGGAAGTAATTACCAATGAAATATTTTACTAAATCATTAATAATTTTTATAATACTCTTTATCTCACTTACAACATCTTTCCCCCAAATCTCTAATGAAGAATATGATCAGGTTGTTGAATTCTGTATCAGCAAGCTTTCAGAAAGTATTAAGGAAGTATCGAATGGAAACGGTTACCCAATCAGAACTGAAGG
Organism: uncultured Ignavibacteriaceae bacterium; assembly: GCA_964400245.1. Classification (GTDB taxonomy): domain Bacteria; phylum Bacteroidota; class Ignavibacteria; order Ignavibacteriales; family Ignavibacteriaceae; genus RBG-16-34-14. Next base: position 78 of record CAYNUV010000423.1, on the reverse strand, counting down.
AATCGGGCAATGGGAATTAACGGATCCTTCTGTATGGACGAGCGGATTTTTCCCCGGTTGTTTATGGTATGCTAATGA
>CAYNUV010000422.1:0-3250 GCA_964400245.1 uncultured Ignavibacteriaceae bacterium | reverse complement strand
AGGTGCTTCTCAGAAAACCAAACTTGGAAAATTTGAACTTGCTGAAGGTGGAACAATCCTGCTTGATGAAATTGCAGAATTATCTCTAGACCTTCAGGTAAAATTGCTCAGAGTTCTTCAGGAAAGAAGATTTTACCGTGTTGGCGGAGAGAAAGAAGTAATTGTTAATGTAAGAGTTTTAGCGGCAACGAATAAAAATCTTGAATTGGAAGTTGAAAAAGGAAATTTCAGGGAAGATTTATTTTACAGGCTGAATGTTGCTAAAATTACGGTACCTCCTCTCAGGGAAAGAAAAGAAGATATTCCGTTTTTAAGCTATAGCTTTCTTGAGGAATTTTCACAGAAATTCAGTAAAAATGTTAAAGGTATTAGTTCCGAAGCTATGAGCATCCTCGAATCTTATTACTGGAAAGGGAATGTAAGAGAGCTGAGAAATGTAATAGAAAGAGTTATTTTATTAATGGAAGAAGATGAGGTTAAGGAACATCATGTAAGTTCTCTCATTAAAACAGATTCTGAAGATAAAGATGAAGAAAAATTTGTTCTTAAAATTCCATCTAAAGGAATTAAGATTGAGGTTGTTCTGAAATCACTTATCTTAAAAACATTAGGCATAACCAACGGCAACCAGGTTAAGGCTGCAAGAATTTTAGGACTTTCAAGATCAAAGTTAAGATACAGGATGGAACAATTGGGGATTGAAGTGACAAAAAATATTCACTAAAAATTATTTGTATTCGTTAAAAGAAAGTTCGATGAAAATAAATTGTAGATGAATTAATAATTTTAATGTAGTTTAAAATCTACGCGACTTAATTTTAATTTTATTGTTGTTTAAATAAATTTCCTCGGTTCCTTCCTTCAGCAACTCAATATTTTACTCTTTATTTCAGCTTACTTTTATGATTAATAAACTTGTGTGTTCTTTATCCGATATCATTCATATGGCTGATATTCACCATACAAAATCTCACCCTATCTGAAATCCCCGACATTTTATTAAGAATAATCATCAATTATTTACTTCTGTTATAAATACCCATTGGTATGTATTTTGAAATTTTCACCGCAATTGTGAATAAAAAAATAATAAATATTGGGTTATTGGTTTTCTTTCTGACAATAATCTTTTGCGTAAGAATGGGATTATCAATTCAAGATATTTTTTTAAGAGAGACTGATTTACTTCCAGGTGTTACAATACTGATGAGTTTTATTGCGCTGCTGTCCCTCAAAACTATTAGAAACTTTTCAACCGATTTTATAAACGACAATACAGAGAATCAGGACGGTTAATGATGGACAATTTTACGCTATGGAATGAATTCAAAACATTCCAGAACTCAAATACTAAAAAAGAAATTATCACCAGGTATACAAAACTGGTTCATTATGTAATTCACCATTCGAGATTTGTAAACCTTGATATTCTTGATGACCGGGATTATTTCCAGTTTGGTGTTGAGGGATTAAGCGAAGCAATTGACAGGTTTGATCCCGACTACGGGACAAAGTTTGAGACTTATGCTATCAAAAGAATCCGGGGGAAAATAATAGATGAATTAAGAAAGCTTCAGAAGAAAAGAACTTTTTCCTCAGGAGGAGAGATTGTTTACAGCTACGTTTCTATGGATTACCCGGTTGATGATAAAGATAATTATTCATTAACTGATCTTTTACCAAATGATTACGACAGCCCCAGTGAAGAGATTGAAAAAAATGAAGCTGTTGAATTGCTGACTGAGGCAATTAAACTATTGCCGGAGAGAGACAGAGTGATTTTAGGTTTATACTATTATGAACGTCTGAAATACCAGGAGATTGCCGGGATACTGAAGATAACTGTTTCCAGAGTTTCACAGGTGCATTCAAAAATAATTAAAACTTTGCGAACTAAGCTTGCATACTTAAATGTTTAAAGTGACGTGAATAAAAAAATTATCGTTGTTGAAGATAACGGGTTTTCACAGGAATTTTATAAATATCTTTTAAAGAGAGAAGAATATGCTCCGGGAGAAAAGGTTGATGGTGTTTTTCTTTCTAAGTTAATCAAAGAAAATGAAAAATATTCTGTGATGCGGGTATTATAGGCTACTGCCTACTAACTGAACACCGATGGTGCAAAATTTTTTGTGGATAGTTTAGCTGATGATTATATTACCAAATCAATATTGGATTATAATGATTTGCTGGGAAGAATTAAAACTCTGATTTATGGTAAAGAATAAAATTTTAATTGTTGAGGATGAAAAGGATACAAGGATTATTCTCGATAAACTTCTATCAAAAAATAATTACGAGTCAGTAACTTCTGTAAATGGTGAAGAAGCTCTTAAGATATTAAAAGATTTTAGTCCACAGGTTATATTAGCCGATTGGACAATGCCTGTGATGGATGGAATAGAGTTATGTAAAATTATTAAGAATGATGAAAAATATAAGTCAATCTATTTTATAATGGTAACAGCAAGGGCTTCATTAAAAGACAGGGTTACCGGTTTGGATGTTGGAGCTGATGATTTCCTTATTAAGCCTGTTGATAACCAGGAATTGCTTGCAAGAATAAGAGCCGGAATAAGAATAAATAATCTTCAAACAGAACTGAAAAATATTGAACACAATAAAGCTATAACGGAAATGGCTTGCACAATCGGGCATAAAATAAATAATCCTTTAAGCAGTCTTCTGATTTCTATTAAAAATATAGAAGATGAAGTATCTCAAGTTGATAAGGAAAAATTTGACGATGACCTTTTTGTTATCTATCAATCTATTGAAAAAATCAAATCTTTAGTTAATAATCTTATTAATCTACAGAATACCGACCTTATAGATTATACTTCCGACCAGAAAATGCTTAATCTGGAAAAATAGGGCTTACCTAAAAATTCTCCGTTATACTTTCCATAGGTTTTTATAGAAACTAAAAAGATGACATTGATAAAATAACAAAATTACTTGCTTTCTTACCACCCTGCAGTCAAAAAACTGCGGGGTTTTTTTATTAATTGAATCTGTTAAGTTTTAATATTAAAAACTAAAAATATTAGCTTTTTTAAGTCCTAAGTATTAGTTTCTCTTATTTCATCTGTAAAGGAAATAAAATCAACTTATGAGTGAAGATATTGTTATACAAAATCAATTGCTTGAAGAGAACAGACGTTTAAAAGCAGCTGTTGAGGAACTTTCTGCTCTCAATGAAATAGCCATAGCAATTACATCAACTCAAACTTTAGAGCAGATTGTTGAT
>CAYNUV010000421.1:0-3251 GCA_964400245.1 uncultured Ignavibacteriaceae bacterium | reverse complement strand
GGTCTGTAATCAGGAAACCGCTTACTATGTTTGTCATAGAAGCAAAAAGAGCAACAGCACCTAATATTGTAATGTAGTCCGGATAATCATGACCGGTAAGAATAAGAGATCCAACTACAGCAATTGCAGATATTGCATTAGTAATAGACATCAAAGGAGTATGAAGCAGCCGTGATACTCTTGTGATTACTCCCAATCCAATAAAAGTTGCGAGCATAAAAACAAAAAGCATTGAAAAGATATCTGAGGATTGGGGGCTTTCAGTTTGTGCAAAAGAAATGTTTGGAGGAAAAAGAAAAATTAAAATTGATGTTTTTAGAATTTTGGTTTTTGTTAACATTAATAATCTCCAAGTATTTATTTCGAATTTTACATTTTTTTTAAGGCCTGCAAAAAATTTTACCTTTTTACAATAACGGGTGCGTTGCTTGTTAGCCACCAAACTTAGATGACTTTAGTACTTTTTGAATATCTGCTTTACTGAATCCACCATAGGGAATAAAACGACTAAAGAATAAGAATTTAAATCCATCAATCTTTTTATAATAAACTTTACGCTTCGGGTTAATATCCAATGGAAGTTTGTCAGATTCATCATAATATTCCTTTTCTGCTAAAAGTTGAACGAGTTGCTTTGAATGTACAATAATATATCTCACTAAATCTCTTCTTTGCTTTAGAAACTCAATAATGAATTGAAAATATTCCATATATAAATTTTTAACGCTTTCATTCCAATCTACCTTAAAATTACTTGAATGATATGGTATTAAGTCAATGTTTACAAAATTTTTATTACAAAAATCAAAATAATCCTCCTCTTTAATTCGATTAGAATCAAAGCAGGTTCTTATATAGGAATAGTATGGAATTTTAGGTCCCTCTTTATATTTAATAAAGAAGTTTTTATGAAAGTCCCAATAAGAATCCCAGTTTTCATTTCTAATTTTAGCTTCAAACTCTAAATTTTTTGCTTCTGCACCAGGATTAATTCCAATTATTATTATTTTGTTTTTGTCCCTTGATTCAATGTTTCCAACAAAATACGATGGCAGACAATCTGAATTAAATCCATTCCCAAGGTTTAATACTTTTGCAAGGTTCTGAAGTTTTTTTACATATTCCGATCTTGAAAATGTAAAAAGATTAAAGTCACGTTTTATATCAGATATAAATTTGTTATTCATTTTTTATCTCACAAATAAAAGCCAAATTGCAGCAAGAGTAGTTCCACCAATACCGCCATCAATTGCTTTGCGTATATCATCCATTTTTGCAATTGTTCTTCCACCGGAATCTTTTAAATCTGAGCCATATAAACGCCCAATAATTCTTCCCGAACCATCCTTAATATCATCCCGATTAATTCTTGCTATGGTTCTTCCATTTGAATCCTTAATATCTTGACCGAATAACCTTCCAATATTTTTTCCCCCTTCTTTTATATCGTTACCCACAAGTTTTATATTTTTCATTTGACACCTCCTAGATTTTTGATTTTTTATTTTTCCAGTATATTTTTTCTTCAGGGGTTAAACTGTCATATAATTTTTTCCATTCTCGAATCTCATCATCTGACATTTCTTTTCCATTTTCATTCCTTGGCCTTCCCATTGATTCATTAAAGTCCTTTATTATTTTACCAAATTTGGGGTCAAAATAATAACTAAGCATATAAACTTTAATTGACTCGTTGAACTCTTTAGTTGCTTTTAATAATCTGGGAGAAGTTAATCCATCTTTAGTAAGTATTAAATTGTTTTTCCTTCTAAGATTATTGATAAATGATGGGAAAAAAATCTTTGTCAATATTTTTGCAATTAAATCTGATATTTTCATATACTATTTTATCTGGTGGCTAACTATTAATTATCCTACCAACAATTTCGCAACATAAGGCAGACAAATTGCCACGAGCTCTAAATCGTAGCGGTTTTAATTTATCAAAAACAAAATTATTTCAAAAGTTCCTTAACCCTTTGATTCACAACTTCACCTTTATAAGTTATTAGTGAGCCTTTAACAATTTCATTTTCAAGATCCAGAACAACATTTCCATCTTTGCTTATGTAGGTTATAAGCGCTAATAAATTCTTTGCATATACTTCACTTGAATGAGTTGGAACAAGACTTGGAAGATTTGGTTCGCCGATAATTATAACTCCATGTTTCTTTATAGTCTTTCCTTTTTCACTTACTTCACAATTACCGCCAAACTCTACTGCCATATCGAGCACTACGCTTCCTGGTCTCATATTCTTAACCATTTCTTCAGTAACAAGAACAGGAGCTTTCTTTCCCGGAACTAACGCAGTTGTAATAACTATATCAGCATTGGTTACATGTTTAAATATTAAATCTTTCTGCTTTTTCAAAAATTCTTCAGTTGCTTCTTTTGCATAGCCGCCAGCATCCTGCATACTTGCATCAGTTTCTACCTCAATAAATTTTCCGCCGAGACTTTGCACTTCTTCTTTAACCGCAGGACGAACATCGGAAACTTCAACAACAGCACCGAGACGCTTTGCAGTTCCAAGTGCCTGTAACCCTGCTACTCCTGCACCCATTATTACAACTTTTGCCGGCTGAATAGTTCCTGCAGCAGTCATCATCATTGGGAATATTTTACCAAGCGCATTAGCACACATTATAACACTTTTATATCCGGCAATGTTAGCTTGTGAACTGAGTGCATCCATCTTCTGTGCAAGAGTTGTTCTTGGAATCATGTCCATTGAGATAACGTTAATACCTTTATCAGCACATTGCTTTGCGAGTTGATAATGGAATAATGGGTAAAGAAAAGTTATAAGCAAAGTTCCACTCTTGATAAGATCTATTTCATTCTTCTTAAGGTCGGGATGTTCAAGAGGACGTTGAACTTTAAGAACAATATCAGCAGAACTATAAAGTTCATCCATATTAATAATTTTAACTCCTGCCTGTTCATATTTTTCATTTGTAAAACCGGCATTTAACCCGGCATCTTTTTCAATCCTTACTTCAAAACCAGCTTTTATTAATTTGGAAGCAACATCGGGAACAATCGCAACTCTGTTTTCTCCAGGCAGTATTTCTTTTGCAATAACTATAATCACTTTAGTATCTCCTCCTAAATAGAATCAATAATTAACATATAAAAATTAAATGGATTTTGAGGGAAAACCAAGTGATTTGAGTTCAAGAGTAATGATAAAATCAAAAGTCAAAAAATGTTTTTATCTCTTTCTCAATTATTTTGATTTTGAAAA